>JAAYZZ010000162.1 GCA_012514595.1 Elusimicrobiota bacterium | reverse complement strand
GATTACGGTCTTGTGGATGAGGTCGTGGTGACCCTCCCGCGCTGACCGCGAGTGTTTATCAAAAAACAAGAAGAAAGAATAGGACCATGAAAAGAAATCTCCTTTTGACTCCCGGCCCTTCGAAAGTTCCCGTCGAACTCTGCGAGGTCCTGGGGAAGCCGATCATTCATCACCGTACCCCGCAGTTCCAGCAGGTTCTCAAGGAGGTCTTTGCCGGGCTCAAGACCATCATCGGCACATCAAGCGATGTCTATCTTCTCGCGTCTTCGGGAACCGGCGCCATGGAGGCCGCGGTCGCGAACCTCCTTTCTCCCGGCGACAAGGCGATCACCTGTGAATACGGGAAATTCGGGGAGCGCTGGACCGCGCTCGCCAAGGCCTACAAGGCCCAGACGATCCCGCTTCAGATCCCCTGGGGCAAGGCCGTGACCGTTGAGGATCTTAAAAAGGTGCTCGCCCAGCATCCGGACACAAAGGCCGTCTTCCTGACACAGTGTGAGACCTCCACATCGGCGACGCCTGACCTGGAAGCGATCGGCGCCTTTCTCAAGACCACCAAGACCCTTCTGGTGGCGGACTGCGTGAGCGCGCTGGGGACCGAGCCCATGAAGATGGATGAGTGGGGGGTGGATGTGGTCTGCTCCGGCTCCCACAAGGGGCTCATGCTTCCGCCCGGCGTGGGGATCGTGGCCGCGAGTGCGCGGGCCATCGAGGCCATCGCCCAGTCAACGAACATCCGTTTCTATTTTGATCTTCGCAAGTCCCGCAAGTCCCTCGCAGATACAGATACGCCATTCACGCCGGCGATCGGGATCGTGATCGCCTTGAATGAGGCGATCAAGATGCTCCTTGCGGAAGGACTGGACAAGAAACAGGCCTATTATTTGAAGATGGCCCAGGCGATCTGGGCCGCGACCGAGGCCCTGGGCCTCAAGGTCTTTGCCGAGCCTGCATTCCGGGCCCGAGGGCTGACGGCGATCCTTGTCCCGGAGAGTCTCAACCCCAAGAAGATCGTCAAGATCATGCGGGATACGCACGGGATCACCCTGGCCGGCGGACAGGGAGATCTCGACGGAAAGGCTATCCGGATCGCCCACATGGGGGCGGTGGATGAATATGACATCCTGACAGGCCTCTCGTGTCTCGAGAAGGTCCTGAAAGAGGCGGGACATTCCTTTGAATTAGGGGCCGCTCTTGCGGCCGCCCAGAAGGTCTTGAACAGCTAAAAACGTTTTTTGACGTATCAATAGAGGAGTGGAGAGCATGGCTAGAATGAAGGTCCTTGTCAGTGACAAACTCGCGGAAGAAGGCCTGAAGATCCTCCGGGAGGGGGACGCCTTTGATGTCGATACCCGATACGACCTCAAGCCGGAGGACCTCAAGAAGGTCATCGGGGAGTACGATGCTCTTATCGTCCGCTCCGGGACCCAGGTCACATCCGAGATCATCGAGGCCGCTTCGCGTCTTAAGGTGATCGGCCGGGCCGGCGTGGGCCTGGATAATGTGGATCTCGCGGCCGCGACCCGCAAGGGGATCATCGCGATGAACACCCCCGGAGGCAATACCACCTCAACGGCCGAGCACGCCTTCAGCCTCATTATGGCCCTCGCCCGGAACATCCCCCAGGCCCATGCCTCGATGAAGGCGGGGCGCTGGGACCGTTCGAAATACCAGGGTGTTGAGCTCTACGGAAAGACGTTGGGCGTGATCGGTCTGGGACGCATCGGATCCACGGTCGCCAAGTTCGCGCAGGGATTCGGGATGGCGATCAAGGCCTATGATCCGTTCCTCTCCGCCGAGATGGCGGCCAAAAGGGGGATCGCGGTCTCGACGCTGGAAGAGGTCATCAGGCAGTCGGACTTCATCACGATCCATGTGCCGAAGACGGATGAGACCAAGGGCATGATCGGGGAGAAGGAGATCGCGATGATGAAGAAGAACGTGCGCCTGATCAACTGCGCGCGTGGCGGGATCATCAACGAGATGGCACTGGCCAAGGCCCTGGAAGAAAAAAGGATCGCCGGGGCCGCCCTCGATGTCTACGATGAGGAGCCGCCGAAGGCCGATCTCCCGCTGGTCAAGATCGACCAGTGCGTCCTGACTCCCCATCTGGGGGCCTCGACGGCCGAGGCGCAGGTCAATGTGGCCATCGAGATCGCGCATACGGTCCGCGATGCCCTTCTGGGCAAGGGTGTCCGTAACGCGGCGAACTTCCCGTCCCTGGATGAAGAGACTTTCAAGGTCCTGGACCCCTATCTCGACCTCGGCGACAAGATCGGGAAGTTCTCCGGCCAGCTTATCTCAGGAGGGATCCGGACGATCAGGATCACATACAGCGGGATCCTGAAGAAATACAACGTGATGCCTGTTACCATGGCGATCACGCACGGGGTTCTCAAGCCGATCCTTTCGGAGAACATCAATGCGATCAATTCCCTTGATATTGCCAGGGAACGCGGGATCGATGTGCAGGAAATCCAATCGAACAAGGATGGGGAATTCGTCAATTGTGTGATGCTAGAGATCGTCTCTGACAAGGAGACGCTGGAGGTCTGGGGTACGTTATCTTCGAACCAGAAGCCGCGCATCGTCAAGGTCAAAGATGTTTACGTTGAGGCGGTCCCGTCGGGAGACATCCTCTTCATCAGGAACCAGGATGTTCCCGGGATCGTGGGAGTGGTCGGGACCGCGCTGGGGAACGCCAAGATCAATATCGCCTATATCACCTTTGGCCGGGAAAAGACCATGGCCAAGGCGGTGAGCGTGGTCAATGTGGACAGCGATGTTCCCTCGAGCGTCCTGGAATCTCTTCGGAAGACCCCGGGGATCCTGTTCGCCAAAATGCTGAAGGTTTCATAATCCATGGGAACATTTCCCCTTATCATCCTGTCAGGGATCATCGATGGCGTAGGGCCGTCCATGCTCGCGGCCTCTGCACTATTCGGGGCGGCTTTTCCATTCTTTGAATTCCGGTCAACCCTGAGGTCTTGGGGGAGTGCCTATCTTGTGGCCTATCTCTTGGCCGCCACATTCTTTCAATGCGGGGGGATGGCCTTCTTTTTTCTGGATATTCAGTTCCTGATTACGACGATCGCCGTCCATATGATCGTCGGGGGATGTTTTATTGCCTTGGGCCTTTATCTTTTCGGGGTTTGGGCCCGGACCATTCGGGACGTCCAGACACCTCCTCTCGTCGAAGCGTCCGGGACTCTGGCGGTCTGGGGTGGGCGTCTTTTGGGGATCGTGCTCGGGATCCTGATGGCCCTGGCCGGACGCTATTGGCCGATGGCCTCTATCATGGCCGCTCTTGCGACACAGGGGACCCTTCCCGGGAATCTTCTCCCGATGGTCAGCGGATTTCTGGTCTATGGGGCGATCAGCCTTTGGCCCGCCTTTTTCTTGATCGCGGCGCATTCTGTCCGCTATGGAGGACAGACCTTGATAAAAGCCTGGGAACCCAAGAAGTCCCTGCTTTTGATCCTTATGGCCGCCTTTTATCTGGGGCTGGGGATCTGCCTTCTCTATCTTTTTTTTCCTGTAAGACCCGGAGCATGAACGGAGGAATATGAACACTGTTGTTGTGGGAGCCCAGTGGGGCGATGAAGGGAAGGGGAAGCTTATTGATATCCTCTCCAAGGATATGGACATTACGGTCCGTTATCAGGGGGGGAGCAATGCCGGGCATACGGTCATTGTCGGGCAGGAACAGTATATCTTCCATCTGCTCCCTTCGGCGATCCTTCATCCCAAGAAGGTCTGCGTGATCGGCAACGGAGTTGTTGTGGACCCGCGGGCCCTTCTTGAGGAAATCGACGGACTGGAAAAACGCGGGATCAAGGTCTCGCCGCGTCAGCTCAAGATCGCGGTCAACACCCATATCGTCATGCCCTATCACAGGGTCCTCGACGGTCTCAGGGAAAAGATGCGGGAGAACAAGATCGGGACCACGGGCCGCGGGATCGGTCCTTGCTATGCGGACAAGGTCACCCGCTGCGGGATCCGGATGGTCGATCTCTTGAATCCCACGGTCTTTACGGAGAAACTCAAGGACAATCTGCGCGAGAAGAATGAATATTTCAAGAAAGTCTTCGGGCAGAAGGGGTTTGATTTCAAAGGCATCTTTGAGGAGTATCAGGGTTATGCCCGCCGCCTCAAACCCTATGTCTGCGATACGGCCCTGTACGTGAATGCCGAGATCAAGAAAGGACGTTCTGTTCTTTTTGAGGGGGCCCAGGGGGCGTTTCTCGATATTGATTTCGGGACCTATCCTTTCGTCACATCCTCGAACACGATCGTCGGAGGAGCTCCGAGCGGTTGCGGAGTGGCCCCGACACGGATCGACAAGGTCGTCGCGGCGGTCAAGGCCTACACCACTCGTGTGGGAGAGGGCCCTTTTCCCACGGAGTTCGACCCCAAGATGGACGATATCATCCGGGCCAAAGGCAAGGAATTCGGAGCGACCACAGGACGCGCCCGCCGATGTGGCTGGTTCGACAGCGTCCTGGTCCGTTATGCGGCGACCATTGGCGGCTATGACGAATTGGCGATCATGAAATTGGACGTTCTGGATGAGCTTCCGTTCTTGCGTCTATGTACCGGCTATCGATACAAGGGAACGGTCCTCAAGGACTTTCCCCATGATTATCAGGCCCTCTGCCATTTGAAGCCGGTCTACGAACAGCTGCCGGGATGGCAGAAGCCGGTCGGAGAGGTGCGCGAATTCCGGAAATTGCCGGTGAATGCCAGAAATTATCTGATGCGGATAGAGGATCTCGTCGGGGTCAGGATCAAATACGTCTCCATCGGCTCCAAGCGGGACGAGATCATCACCCGCTAGTTCCCGGGAGAGAGGCTTGCCCTTGTCACAGGGGCAGGATCAATTGACAAATCAGGAGGCCGTCATGCCAAAAATGTTTCTTTCTTCGATCATCGCCCTTCTTCTGGTC
>JAAYZZ010000017.1 GCA_012514595.1 Elusimicrobiota bacterium | reverse complement strand
GCGGTCCTTCCGACGATCGAGAAGATGCGTAACGAGGTTGTGAAGGAAGGGTGCCTGGCCAAGATGGCCCAGAGGTTCCACCTTCCCGAGGCCGTGCTTCACGCGATGCGGGGCCGCCTTTTGAGCCGTCAGCCGGAAAGAGCGGCGGTCGAGATCCGGGAGACGATCCTCCGCGAGGCGAGGACCCCGATGGATGAGAAGACGCTCCTCAGGCTCCTTCTCGTCGAGCCCCGATGGGTGGGGTTGGCCCGGCAGAACCTGGATCTCCAGGACCTGCGGGACCGCAAGGTGCGCATGGTCGTGGAGAGGATCTACGAGTTCTTTGAAGCGGAGCGCGCGATCGACCCCGCGGCCCTGGTCTCCTCCTTCGAAGATGAGGATGTCCAGTCGTTCGTCACGGCCTGCTCGCAGGATGACGGGGTCCTGACCGGGGACCGGGAAAGGATCTTTGACGATTGTCTCAAGAGGATCCACTCCTCGCGCGAACGGCAGCAGCGCCAGAGGATCATGACCGAAATGCAGGCCGCCGAGGAGAAGGGCGACTGGGAGACGGTGCGGCGGCTGCAGGAAGATTTCAACACGCTTATTAAAAAGTAGGAGAGACCTTATGCGTGACCATGAGAAGGAAAAGGATTTCCAGCATGATCTCGAAAAGCTGATCGAATCCGGAAAGAAGAAGGGGTTCCTGACCTATGACGAGGTCAACCAGACCCTTTCGGAGACGATCCAGTCGGACGAGATCGACCATGTCTTCGAGATCCTCGACGGGAAGGGGATCCGCGTCGTCGATACCGATGAGGAAGAGGATGTGGATGCGGACGGCGAGATGGAGGAGTCCCGTGAGCAGCAGCTCAAGCGCATGCGCGAGGAGAACCGCGACGAGGACCCCCAGCCCGAGAAGTTCATCCCGCTCGATGATCCGGTGAAGATGTACCTGAAGCAGATGGGCTCCATTCCTCTTTTGACCCGTGACGAGGAGATCTCTCTCGCCAAGCGCATCGAGGAGGCCGAGAAGCGCTTTTCGGAGTCGCTTTTCGTGAGCGCCTATGCCCGCCGGGAGGCCATGCAGATCATCGAGAAGGCGCTCAATGAGGAGATCAGCGTCGAGGACGTGGTCAAGGATGAGCTGGAGCGCCGGCCGAAACTGCTGAGCGATCTCAAGAGGATCCTGGAGAAGGTCAAGCGTTCCAGGGCCGGGACCCAGGCCTCGGCCCTGGCGGTCTCGGACTTTAAGCTGACGGCCTCTGTCAACGAGCAGATCGTCCAGCAGCTGCAGGGGATCCTTCATGAGATCGCCTACCTGGACCGGCAGCTCGCGGCCCGGAAGATCGCGGTCCCGAAAAAGGAGATCCAGGAGAAGAAGCAGAAGCTCATCAAGACCTTGGGGGAACCGATGGGCAAGGTCCGCGAGCACCTGCGTCATATCCGGATCCGTCAGTCGCAGTTCAACAAGGCCAAGAAGCTGCTTGTCGAGGCGAACCTCCGTCTGGTGGTCTCGATCGCGAAGAAGTACATCAACCGCGGGCTCTCGTTCCTGGACCTGATCCAGGAGGGCAATATGGGGCTGATCCGCGCGGTCGAGAAATTCGAATACAAGCGCGGGTACAAGTTCTCGACGTATGCGACCTGGTGGATCCGCCAGGCCATCACCCGCTCCATTGCGGACCAGGTGCGCACGATCCGGATCCCGGTCCACATGACGGAAACGATCAACAAGATCATCCGGATCTCGCGGCTCTTTGTCCAGGAGTATGGCCGGGAGCCTTCGGCCCAGGAGATCGCCAAGCAGATGCGGATCCCGGTCTCGAAGGTGAAGGAGATCATGAAGATCTCCCAGGTACCGATCTCGCTCCAGACGCCGATCGGCGATGAGGGGGATACTCACTTCGGGGACTTCATCGAGGACAAGAAGGCCGTGTCTCCGGCGAACGCGACCCTTCATTCCATGCTCAAGGATGAGATCCAGGGTGTTCTGGACACCTTGGATGACAGAGAGCGCAAGATCCTCGAGCTCCGCTTCGGGGTCGTGGACGGCACGAGCCGCACGCTCGAGGAGGGCGGCGCGGAGTTCAATGTCACCCGTGAGCGTGTCCGGCAGATTGAGTCCAAGGCGTTGCGGAAGCTTCGGCATCCCACGCGTTCGAGAAGGCTCAAGATGTTCCTGGATATGTCCGCCAAGGATGACTATGTCATTTAAGAGGGCCTATCGCTGATCCTTCAAGAGCCTGCCCAGGGAGACCCGGGCAGGCTCTTTTGTTTATAAAGAGTTATTAAGCAGGGGGAGAATTCCGTGTTGAAAATGGTTCCCTGCTGTGATATGCTTTTACCTCTTATTTTTGATCGTGCCGTACGGCCCGTTTTTGGGAAAGGTGAGGAGAAAGGTCCCGGGAGCCTGATAGAGATTTCGGGCCTGTAGCTCAGTCGGTCAGAGCAGGAGACTCATAATCTCTTGGTCCCTGGTTCGAGTCCAGGCGGGCCCAGTGTTTGCATAGATTTTGGACGCATAGCTCAGCTGGTTAGAGCGCTGCCCT
>JAAYZZ010000161.1 GCA_012514595.1 Elusimicrobiota bacterium | reverse complement strand
CCCCCCTCCGTGCTTTTTTCAAAAAGAAGCTGATACCCCAGGCAGATCCCCAAAAAGGGTTTGCCGAGGGCCACCTCTTTGTGGATACGCTGGACCAGGCCCGTCTCCTTGAGACGTTCCATGGCCGGCCGCATGGCCCCGACGCCAGGAAGCACGATCTTGGCTGCGGCGCGCAGGACCATCTCGTCAGAGGTGATGCAGGCCTCCGCCCCGACGGCCTCTAAGGCCTTCTGGACGCTGCGGAGATTCCCCATTCCGTAATCGATGATCGCGATCATAAGAATACTGACACTAGACACCAGGCACTAGACACAGGAAAAAGATCTCCCCAATCCCATCTAGTGCCCAGTGGCCAGTGCCAAGTGCCTTTCTAGTCAATGATCCCCTTCGTGCTTGGCACGATCCCCTCCCGACGAGGATCGACCTGGGTCGCCTCATCAAGGGCCAGCCCCACGGCCTTGAAAACGGCCTCAACATTCGTATGAACGTCATCCGAGACGTTCTGGAGGGTGACGCTCATCGTGGCCCCCAGGTTGTGGGCGAACGATTCCATGAAATGCTCGAGATAAGAGAGCGAATACTCCTGCTTCTCTCCGGGCTGAACGAGCTTGTCCCCCTCCACGTTCAGATGAAAATATCCGCGCCCGCTGATATCGATGATGCAGCGCGCGACCGTGGCCTCCATGGGGGCCCCTTTGGACCCGAAACGGCGGATCCCGGCCTTCTCGCCCAGGGCCTGCTTGACGGCCTTGCCCAGGACGATCCCGATATCCTCGTTAGTGTGATGGATATCAATAGCCGTGTCGCTTGAAACCACTTCGAGCTCAAGATCAAAAAGTCCGTGAAAACAAAAGAGCTCGACCATATGGTCCAGGAACGCGATCCCCGTCCTGATCCTCGACCGGTCGCCCCGTCCGTCCACATTGACCGTGGCCTTGATGTGGGTCTCTTTGCTCTTGCGTTCGATCGTCGCTGTTCGTCCCATAAGAACCTCCTGAAGAAAGCCGCACGGCACATGTCACAAACCACAGGAAAATTTTTTCTTGTGCCGTGTGACTTGTCCCCTTATTTGAACCTCACCCCCACCGTCTCGGCGTGTTTCACCAGCCCCTCGATCCGCGCGATCTTCTCCAAAGGCTCGCGGACCTTCTCCAGGGCCTTGCGGGAATAACTGATGATATGGCTCGTTTTCATGAAATCCCCCAGGCTCAGCCCCGAGGAGAACCTCGCGGTCCCCAGCGTCGGAAGCACGTGGCTCGGACCTGCGATATAATCGCCGAGCGGGGTCGGACTGTAGGGCCCCAGGAAGACCGCGCCCGCATTCCGGATCATCCGTGCGACACTCTTGGGATTGTTCGTCATGATCTGAAGGTGTTCCGGAGCGATCCGGTTGGCGATCTCACAGGCCTCCTCCATGTTCTTGGTATAGATCGCGTAGCCTCCCTGCACCCTCGTCCTCACCTGACGGATCAGCTGCTTCGACGTCGAAATGAGGATCGAAAGGCCGCCCGCGTGTTCGATCTGGGACTCGAGGTCCGCGGCCACAAAATCCGGATCGCTGTGACGGTTCGCGACGATCACAAGTTCTGTCGGCCCGGCCAGCATATCGATATCCACATACCCGAACAACTGGCGCTTCGCCTCGGTCACATAGGCGTTCCCGGGCCCCACGATCTTGTCGACGCGGGGGAGCGTCTTCGTGCCGAAGGCCATGGCCGCCACCGCCTGCGCGCCCCCGATCTTGTAGATCTCATTCACATTGAGGAGGCTCGCCACGGCCAGGATATGGGGATTGACGTTCCCGTCCTTTCCGGGCGGGGTCACGATCACGATCCTCCTCACGCCGGCCACGATGGCCGGAACAACGGTCATATACACCGACGAGACGAGAGGCGCGGTCCCGGCAGGAATGTAGACCCCCACCGTATCGAGCGGAAGGTATTCCTCCTTGAGAAGGATGCCCTCCTCGCTCTTGATGGAGGCCGGGCGCTTGATCTGCTTGCGATAGAACGCCGAGACATTGTTGATGACCATCTTGATCGCGTCGATCAGGTCCGGAGAAATATTCTGGAACGCAGCCGTGATCTCCGCCTCTCCGACCCTGAGGTCCTTGGGCTGCATCTTGACCCCGTCAAAGCGGCGGGTATATTTGAGGACCGCACTGTCGCCGTTCGTGCGCACGTCCTCGATGATCCTCCGGACCTTCTCCACCGTACTCTGCCGCCGGTAAAAAAGATTGCGGTCATAGATCTGCTGCATTCCCTTGGTGTTCGACTTGAGGATCTTCATCTTTCGATCGCCTCCCTGACAACCCTGGACACATCCCGGAACATCGTGACGAGCCTTGCGGGGTCCTGGCCGCCGGCCTGCGCCATATTGGGCCGTCCGCCTCCGGACCCGCCGAAGAGCGGCGCCGCGGTCTTGATGACCGTGCCGCAATTGACCCCGCCCTTCACCAGATCATCGGACGCGGCAACAATGACCGCACTCGAGCCCTCCCCTGTCCCGCCGAGGACCAGCAGGACCCGGGGGCATTTCTGACGAATGGCATCGCTGATCTTGCGGAGCATCTCCATATCCGCTCCCTCAAAAAGATGGGCCACGAACTTGGCCCCGGATATCTCTTCAGCGGCATCGACGATGGCCGGAAGCCCGGATCTCATGGCGTCGAAACGGACCTGCCCCAGTTCCTTCTGGAGGTCCTTGATCCGGCGGGACTGCATGTCGATCCGGTCCGCGACCTCCTCCGGGGCGACCTTGAGCGACTGGGCCGCCCTTTCCAGGACCTCCTCACGTGAACGCACGAGCGCCACTGCGCCTGTACCGGTCACGGCCTCGATGCGGCGGACCCCCTGGGCCACGGCCCCCTCGGACAGGATCCTGAAAAGACCAATCTGCCCGGTATTGTCGAGATGCGTCCCCCCGCAGAATTCGGAGGAGGCCTCTGCCACGGAAACGACCCGCACGGTCTCCCCGTATTTCTCGGCGAAGAAGGAGAGCGCCCCGCTCTGTTTGGCCTCCTCGATGGGCATCTCCTTCTTTGAAACAGGGACGGCCCTGCGGACCAGGGCATTGACAATATCCCCCGCAGCCCGGACCTCCTCACGCGTCACGGCCTTGGGGTGTGTAAAATCAAAACGGAGACGGTTCTCATCGACGGAAGATCCCTGCTGCTTCACATGAGGCCCCAGGACCTGCCGGAGCGCGGCCTGCAGAAGATGGGTCGCCGTATGATTGCGCATGATGGCCATGCGGCGTTCCCCGTCGATCGCGGCCTTCACGAATTCTCCGGCCTTAAGGACACCGCTCACGGGCCCCTGATGCAGGATCACATCATTGACCTTCCGGACACCCTGGACATCGAGGGAACCCGCCTTGCCCCGGAGGAGTCCGGTATCGGCGATCTGCCCGCCCTGCTCGGGATAGAACGGGGTCTTGTCGAGGACCACCACAGCCCTCTGGCCCTCGCGCGCCTCGGCGACCTTCTGCCCATCGACAAAGAGCGCGATCACGCAGGCCTCCAGCGAAGGCTGGTCATATCCGACGAACGCGGTCCGAGCGATCCCCTTCACGTCCACATCGCCGGACAAAAAGACATCGCCCTGCATCTTGCTCGCTTGACGGGAGCGGGTCTTTTGCTCCTCGAGAAGGGCCTCATAAATGTCCTTGGCCTTTGGGAGAGCCCCGGCCCCGCAGATCTTTGTCACGGCAGAGGAGACCTGATCATAGGACAGCCCGTGGGTGTCCCGGTAACGGAACATGATCTCTCCCACCTCCTCTGAGGGCATGCCCTTTTTAAGCTCTGCCAGAAGTTCCGGCAGCTTCTGGGCGTTCAGCCTGATCACCGCCTCCTCGATCCGAAGGACCGTCTCGGCGATCTCGGCCTGTTTCCCGACGAGTTCGGGATAGGGCCCCTTCATCACATCCACCACAACGGGCACAAGACCATGCACCAGGGGCTTCTTCACCCCCGCCTGGATCAGGATGTTGACCATGTCCACGATCAGACGCCGCATCACATAGCCGCGCCCCTCGTTCGAGGGGATCACCCCGTCGGAGATCCCGAAGGTGACGGCGCGGACATGGTCCGCGATTACCCGCGTCTCACGCAGCGCGATCTTCGCCCCTTCAGCAGCGACAGCTCTCTCAACCACCTTGATGATCGGCTGAAAGAGGTCCGAGTCAAAGTTGTTGTGCTTCCCCTGCATCACCGCGGTCAGACGCTCCAACCCCATTCCGGTATCGATATTCTTGGCCGGGAGGGGCTCCAGGGCCCCGCCGTCCTTGCGGTTGTACTGAGTGAAGACCAGGTTCCAGACCTCACAGAAGCGGCCGCAGGAACAATCCGGATCACACTGGGGGTTTTGGCAGTCCGCCTTCCCCCAGTCATAGAAGATCTCGGAGCACGGCCCGCACGGCCCATTGGGACCGTTCAGTCGCGCATTGGACGGCCAGAAGTTGGACTTGTCGCCGAGCTTGACGATCCGGTCTTTCGGGACCTTGATCTCCGTGAGCCAGATCCCGTAGGCCTCCTCGTCGTCCTTGTGGACAGAGACCCACAGCTTATCCGCCGGGATGCCGAGGACCTTTGTCAGGAACTCCCACGCCCAAGAGATCGCCTCGCGCTTGAAATAATCGCCGAAGGAGAAATTCCCCAGCATCTCGAACATGGTGTGATGGAAATCCGTGACCCCGACCTCGGTGAGATCATCGGTCCGAAGACACTTTTGGGATGTCGTCGCCCGAGCGAAACCCGTCAGATGGCCCATGAACTGGGGCTTGAACTGCTGCATCCCCGCGCTGGTAAAGAGCACCGTCGGGTCGTCCTTGGGGACCAAGGAATCGCTCGCGCAGATCTTGTGGCCTTTGGAGGCAAAGAATTCGAGGAATTTCGTCCTGATCTCGTGTCCTGTCATAGCTCCCTGATCACTTTCCCAACCACCAACGGAGAAAAACCCCTCCGAAGGAGATAGTCCATCACGCGTTTTTTCTTCTTGAGGATCGGCACACCCTGCTGTTCCCGCGAGGCCATGCGCCGCTGGGCCAGACTCCGCGCCGCCCCCTCCTCATCGTATTCAACCTTGAGATCCTCCCAGACCCTCCCGATGAGGTCCTTGGGGACGCCCTTCTGTTCAAGTTCTCTTTTGACCCGGCGGGGCCCGTACCGCTTGATCCGTCCCTGGGTCCAGGCCCGGGCAAAGGCGGCATCGTCGAGAAATCCCCGGGCCTCCAGGTCGGCCACGATCCTTTCGGCGATGTCCGCCGGAACGCCTTTCAGAGTGAACTTCTTTTGGATCTCCCCGATACTGCGGGGACGGATCTTCAGCAGACGAAAAGCTGCGGCTTTTGCCCGACGGAGAACCTCTTCATCCATACCGTTACTCGGCCGCCTTCTTCTGCGCCTTCTCGGGTGTCTGCTTGGCCTTGAGGGCCTCCATGATCATTTTCTCGATCTTCTGGGAGACCTTGGGATTGTCCTCCAGATACTTCCTTGCGTTGTCCCGGCCCTGGGCGATCCGCTCGCCCTCAAAGGACATCCAAGCCCCGGAGCGCTCGATGATGTTCATCTTGACCGCGGTATCGATCAGGTCGCAGAGATACGAGATCCCCTCGTTGAAATGGATCTCGAACTCGGCCTCTTTAAAAGGCGGGGCGACTTTATTCTTCACGATCTTGGCGCGCACCCGGTTGCCATAGGCCTCATCACCCTTCTTCAGCGTCTCGATCCGGCGCAGGTCGATGCGGACCGAGGAATAGAACTTGAGGGCATTTCCGCCCGTCGTGGTCTCGGGATTCCCGAACATGACCCCGATCTTCATGCGGATCTGGTTGATGAAGATGAGGCTGGTCTTGGACTTCGAGGTCACGGCGGTCAGCTTGCGCAGCGCCTGGGACATAAGCCGCGCCTGGAGCCCCATGTGACTGTCCCCCATGTCGCCCTCGATCTCGGCCTTTGGGGTGAGCGCTGCGACAGAATCGACTACAACAAGATCCACGGCGTTCGAGCGGACCAGCGTCTCGGCGATCTCAAGGGCCTGCTCACCGGTGTCCGGCTGGGAGACCAGAAGGTCCTCGAGCTTGACCCCGATCTTCTGGGCATAGCTCGCGTCAAAGGCGTGCTCCGCATCGATGAAGGCCGCCACCCCCCCCTTTTTCTGGATCTGGGAAATAACGCTCAGTGTGAGTGTCGTCTTTCCCGAGGACTCGGGACCGTAGATCTCGATCACGCGTCCTCTGGGGATGCCCCCCACGCCGAGCGCCACATCGAGCGAGATGGACCCGGTGGAGATCGCCTCCACATCCGCGCGCACGCTCCCGTCGAGCTTCATGATGGAGCCCTTCCCGAACTGCTTCTCGATCTGCGTCAAGGCCAGCTCCAGGGCCTTTTTTCGGTTCTCGGTCTCGACAGGTGTTTGTTTCTTGACTTCGGACAT
>JAAYZZ010000016.1 GCA_012514595.1 Elusimicrobiota bacterium | reverse complement strand
TGTCAAGACCACATCATCCCCGGCGATGATCGAGTCCACCGACAGATCACCCAAGAGCGTCGTCAGGTTCACATCAGCCCCGACATTGACGGAGGACACCGTCAGCGCCTTGTCATTCTCAAGATAAACACTCCCGCTGGCCGCCGTGGCATTGAGCGTGTTCACGCTCGTATCCAAACGGTTCAAGTTCGTACCGATCTCATCCGCCGAGTTCAAGGTCAACGTATCAGCGCTGACCACCGTCAAGTTATTGCCGTCATCATTAATATCGGTCGCGAGCCAGGTGGTCGTGACCGCAACATCCCCGGCCCCCGCATCCACAGAACCCAGCTGGACCCCGGCCCCCTCCAGGAAAATATCTCCGCCGTTCGAGTTGATGCTCCCGCTCATCTGGATATTGCCTATCCCGTCAGGCGAGGCATCGGCCGTCAACCGGATATCCCGGTTATTGGTCGTCAGATTGGCATTGATCCGGATATGGCGATCCGCCTCAAAACGCACCGCGTTCGAATTCGTCGAAAGGTCCAGGTCCTCGAGCAGCAGGATATCGCGCGTGGCCTGAAGCCAGATCTCATCCGAGATCATGGCGACGAGCACATCCGCGTCGATCAAAAGGTCCAGGATCCCGTGGTCCGCATAGGCCTCATCCGCCGTCACCAGATCATCCCAATCGTTCGTCGGAGCGCCGGCTCCGCCGTCCTGGATCTTGATGTCCCGGGGATCTAAAAGGATCGCAGCCTTCTTGTAGCCAGCGGCTGCATTCCCCCCCACATTCGTGCTGTAGATCCCGAGCTCCTCACCCGCGCTGAGCTCGATCGAGCCGGCATCGCCACTGGCCAGACCGCCGGACACATCGACCACCGCGCCTTCTTCTATAATAGTAGCCCCGTTATCAGCCCGGAAAGTGACACTTCCCCCCTGGCCATCCAGGCCCGTGGCCCTGGCCTCAACAGAAGACCCGGACTTCGCGATATTGAACTCCCGAGCGATCAGGTTGATGATCCCCGCGCGGGCACGCTCCAGGGCATTCGCCGCGATCCGGCCCGCATTGATGATGTTCTTCGCCGCCACATCAATCAGGCCGCCATTCGAAATGATGGCCCCATTATTAATGAGCGCGCTGTCTGCGACCGAGATGCTGACAGCTTTCCCCGAGATCGTCCCGCTGTTCTGGACCGCGGCCCCTTCCGCGACAAGCTCGATCACGCCATTATCACTGACAAGGCTTCCGGCCTGGATCAGCCCTGTATTATTCACCGCCTGGTCAAAGACCTTGTTCAGGCTCTTGGCCGTCAGGATGACCTTCTGGGCCTGGATGGTCCCGGTGTTCTCGATCGCAGCCCCGCCCTTGAGGTCCCCCTGGACACCCTCGCTCACGACAACAGAAATATCCCCGTTATCATCAAGATTCAATGCCACGGCTTCTCCGCTCACGAGCGCGGCCTTCCCCAGATCGGCCACGATCGCTCCGGAATTGCGCACCTCCGGCGCCAAAAGAACGGCATATCCTCCGTTACGGATCGAGATCCGCCCCCGATTCTCGATAGACCCTGAGGCACCCTGGAAGGCCAGATTGCCGGACACGAAGTCCGCATCGCTAATATTAAGAGTAGACGCCACAAGCCCGGGCATGTCCAGGACCGCGCCAACCCCGAACAGGATCCCGTTGGGGTTAATTAAAAAAACCTGACCGTTCGAGGTCAGGTTTCCCATGATATCGGACCGCACATCCCCCGTGACCCGGTGCAGCGAGCTCCATCCCGCCACATCGTGGTTCACGTTCGCCGTGTAGCCGGAACCCACGTTGAAGGAGGCATACTCCCCCACAGACCTGTTCTGGTGGACATTGATGTCCAGGGTCGTGGCATTCGGCTGGTTCGTTGTGATCGAACCCTCCGTGACATTCGTCAGCTCAGGCAACGCCTGGGCATAACCGAAGCCGCTGTAATTGAGGAAGACCGCTACGGCCAAAAGGACGGTCAGGGGGGATTTTGTTACTTTCTTCATGACATCACCTTTATTCCTGGGGTTGAACAACGGCGAAAATCGGACTATCTGTCAAAGAATGTCAGTTGCGACTGATATTCTTCCTTTCCAAGATCAAACACCTCTTCGCATTCATTTAGAAATCTTTTGAAACCTTGACCCATCCGTGCATGTGATTCTCATCCGACGGGGTCTCGTCAATAGGCCAGGCCACATCGACACGGACAGAGAAGTTCTCAGGCAGATCGTATCTCAAGCCCACACCCCAGTCGGTCAGGGTGCGATGCTTATATTCCGCCGAGGTCGGGCGACGCAGAGAGACCTGCCCCCAGTCATAAAAGACCACCCAGCGAAGGGCCTCCCTCAAGGTCGCGACCTTGGAGCCCGGGGCTTTAATACTTCCCGCCAGGAAGGGAACAGGAGAACTCAATTCGGCCGTCGTGCTGAATCCATGATCCCCGACGGCCTCACCGGAAGGATATCCCCGAAGGTTGAAAATGCCGCCCAGCTGATACTGTTCCGTCGCTGTAAGAGCGCGCGAAGAGAGCTGCCCCTGCCCCTTCAAAAGCAGGGTCCTCTCTGCTCCGACCCTCTGAAGCCGCAGGACATCCACAACATTCTTGGTGAACTCCCCGCCCGCACCGGAACGGCTGGGATTCGGGGCCGCAAGACCATTGTCATCCCTGTCCCCGAGAGCTCCCCCCTTGTTGGGAATCCCCTGATGGATCTCGTTATTGATGATGGTCCGGCCCTGGGCATCCGCGCGGTCCCACTTGAGGCCCAGACGTGCCACGCGCAAGCGGTCCCGGCTCGTCTCATCCCCGAGCTGGAAGTTGAAGACGTCCTTGTAATCAAAACCCGCATTCAAGGTAAGATCAAGAACTCCGTCGGAGATCAGATCATGCGTGAGATAAACGCTGTAGATCTTGCTCTTGCCGCGGGCCTCGATATTGGCGAACTCCCGCCCCAGCTCCAATTGGGACTTCGAGATCGAAAATCCGATCTGGGTCTCGCTCGAAAGCGGATACAGATACCGGGCGGAACTCAACCGATAAGTGTTGTGCCCCTCGCCGAGCTGATAGGTCAGAGTGAAGATATCATCGAAACCCAGAAGATTATTGTGCGTGAGGGTCCCCTGGTAGCGGCTGCGCCCCAGGTACTTGGAGGCATAATTGTCATAAGAAAGGCCGACGTGGATCGGAAGTTTGTCCTCGACGTTGAGGACCAGGTCCGTCGTGCCCTGTTCCTGCCCGGGGGTCAGGACCGTCTTGACCTTTCGATCGGGATACTGATTGAGGACGCCCAGGTTCGTCTTCAGTTTGTTGTAATCAAAGACATCACCCTTCTTGAGCTGGATGCGCTTTTTAATGAGGGAGGTACGGTAATACCTGTTCCCCTGGACATCAACGCTCCCCATGGTGCCCTGCAACACCTCGATCTTAAGAACATTATTTTCAATCCGTTGAGGAGGAAGAATGGCGCGAGATGTAATATACCCGCGCTGACGATAGGCATCGGTGATCTTGTTGGCCACCTCCTGCATCCCGCGCATGCTGAGCTCTTTTCCCTCATATTCGGCGATGATCTTGCGGATCTCACGGGCGGAAAGAAGCGTGGCCCCCGTGACCTCGATGCGGCTCACCAGGACCTTTTCCCCCTCGGGGATCTGCGCCTCCTGATCGACAGGGACTTCCACGGACGGGGCCTCTTTGGGCGTGGTCACCACATCGCGCAGGGTGGCTTCTTTCTCCAGGAGATCTTCACGCGCTGAAACTCCCCCCGCTCCCTGCTGGCTCGGAACCGTTTGTGCCTGAAGATCCGTTGCGAAAAATGTAAAAGAAAGTAAAAGCAAAAAGACTGGGGTAAGTGTTCTTTTCATAGGGACCTGTCCTTTGTTATTTGTAATTTCCTAAAATATAGTAAATGTGGCGAATTTAGTCAATTCTTTTCTGCGAGACACAAAAATCCATCAATAATAACAACTTACGGCTCGACGTCAATCGTCAAAATCCAATCCTCGACCGAGAAAGAAAACGTTTTCCCGGATTCATTGACAGAGAAGGAGTCCTTCACGGCCGTGA
>JAAYZZ010000160.1 GCA_012514595.1 Elusimicrobiota bacterium | reverse complement strand
GCCCCGGCGGGGAGACTCGTGATTGAAGAGGATGCCGTTACAGGCGAACATCTTGTACGCCTCGCGGTAATTGACCGTCATCCAGTAGGAATAGACCTTGGCCGCGCCATAGGGACTGCGCGGATAAAAAGGCGTCGTTTCCTTCTGAGGGACCTCCTGGACCTTTCCGAACATCTCGGAACTCGAGGCCTGATAGAATTTTGCCTTGCAGCCCGTCTCGCGCAGAGCCTCCAGAAGACGGGTCGTTCCCATCCCCGTAATCTCCCCCGTGTACTCGGGGACATCAAAGCTTACCCGCACATGGCTCTGGGCCCCAAGGTTATAGACCTCGTCCGGCTGGACCTCCCGGATGATCCGGCTGGTGGAACTCGCATCATTGAGATCCCCGTAGACGAGCTTGAGCGGCAGGCCCTTCACATGCGGATCGTGATACAGATGATCGATCCTCTCCGTATTGAAACTGCTCGCCCGACGGATGACGCCCGTGACCTCGTAGCCTTTCTTGATAAGAAGCTCGGCGAGATAGGACCCGTTCTGGCCGGTGATGCCTGTGATCAGAGCCTTCTTCGTTGACATAATACTCCTTTGTTACATCCATCCTAGCCGAGAGACGAGAGACCAGAGACGAGAAAAACCTACTCGCGACTGGCTTTCAACCCGCTCAACATCTTTGCCAATTCTTCCGCGTTATCCTCTAGCCGTCCCAAGGCTCCCTGCGGGAGATATCCAAAACGCATCGCGAGCTTCAATTGACATATTGCCTCCATCAATGAGCCGTACGCCACCGCGATGAACCTGTTTGAATCTGCATCGCTTAATCGTCCGCTCCCCTCCGCGATATTGGAAGCCACGGATGTCGCGGCCCTTCGGACCTGAGAAACCAGCCCATAACGTTCCTCGGAAGGAAAGTCTGCCGTCACCCGATAAACATCCTCGCACCAATCCATTGCTTTCTTCCAAACATCTAATTTCTCAAACCTGAACGTCGCCATTGCCTTTCCCTCGCCTCTCGCCTCTCGCCTCTCGTCTCTCGTCTCAGTACGCTCCTTTTCCCCTCACCACCACCGGCACGGTCTCGAGCAGGATCGCCGCATCCAGCATGAACGACCAGTTGTTGATGTACCACGCGTCCCACTTGATCAGGCGATGGAACGGGAGATCGCTCCGTCCGCGGACCTGCCAGAGCCCCGTGATGCCGGGCCGGATCTCGAGACGCTTGAGCTGTCTTAGGTCCTCGTGCTGGACCTGGTCGAGGGGAAGAGGGCGGGGTCCGACCAGCGACATCTCCCCCAGAAGGACGTTCACCAGCTGCGGCAGTTCATCCAGGGAATACTTCCTGAGGAACTTCCCGATCCGCGTCACCCGAGGATCGCGGCGGATCTTGAAGATCGGTCCGTCCACTTCATTCTGCGCGGCAAGGGCCTTCTTCCTCTCCTCGGCATCCACCACCATACTGCGGAACTTCCACATCCTAAAGACGCGTCCGGCCCGCCCGTACCGCCGGGAGAAAAAGAGAACAGGGCCCGGGCTGTCCATCTTGATGGCCAGGGAGATCGCAAGAAAGACCGGGGACAGGACCACAAGAGCGACCGCGGACACCAGAAGATCAAAGGGCCTTTTGCCGAACTGCCGGCGGTTGCGCCCCAGGTCCGTATATTCCAGGACCGGAATGAACCCGATGTTGTACTTGAAAAGATCCCCGGCCGCGCGGTCGAACGCCTCGGGGATCACCCGGACCGCCAGACGCTGCCCCTTCGCGAGCTCCAACATCTGATGAATGCATGTCCCCCCCGGATGGATGGTGATAAAAAGATGGCTCACGAACTTCCGCCGGACGACCTCCTCCAGATCGTTCAATGTGCCCAGGACCTCATAATCGCCGCCCAGATCCGCGCTCTTTTTCCGGTCATCCAGGAACCCGACGATCCTCATCCCGTAGCCCGGATGCCGCTTGATCTCCTCGGCGAGCATGAGCCCCACCTTCCCGGCTCCGACGATCAGCACATGGAAATTGTTGTACCCGTTCGCCGCCAGGAACTGAACGAAGAGACGCTTGAGAATCCGCCACAGGCATGACAACGCCAGGGTCAGGACGACCATCAAGAGGAAGACGGAGCGGGGAAAATCCGCGATCTTGAAACTGAAGACAAAGACAATGACCGTGAGCGCGGCACAGACGATGGAGCGCGCCACCCTCCCCAGCTCATGTCCCTCGATGACCTCCCGGCGGGTCTGATAGAGATGATGGGCCCCGTGGAAGAACAGGACAACGCCCAGCCACAGGGCGAACACACGATGAAAGGGGTTCGTCGGATCAAAGAAGAGTTCGCGGATGTCGAACGGGAATTTCTTCTGATTGAGCCACACCGCGGTAAAGACACTCACCGCGACGACAAAGATGTCGAAAAGAATATAAAAAGCACGGATCAGGATGTTCAGCGTGCGGGCGATCATGCCTTGGCCTCCCAATAGCGGTCCTGGGGATAGAAATCCCGCATCCTTTCAGAGGCATAGCGTCCGGAGTGCCATTTCAGGGGGATGCTGAAGACCCCCATGGTCATGTCCATAAAATGGCGAAAAACGCTCACCGTCGAGACATCGTGATGATGAAGCCGGACGGGGATGCGTTTCATGGAAATATTATACCGCAAGAGCAGATAGTAGATCTCGACGTCGAAACTGAACCTGTCGATCGTCAGGAGAGGAAAAAGGGCCTGGACGAGCCTTCGGCTGAACGCCTTGAACCCGCACTGCGAGTCGATGATCCCGCCGATGACCAGGAGCGCCACCAGCTTGGAAAAGACACGGCTCGCGAACCTGCGCATGAGCGGCCTGTGAACTCCGTCGACAGAATGGAACAGGGCCCTGTCGCCGCCCACAAAATCCGTCCCGTCCCGGACGAGCGCGACCGCATAGGGAATGGCCGTCAGATCATAAGGAAGATCGATGTCCGTATAAATACAGCAGTCTCCCTTTGCGGCCAGCATGCCTTGCCGCACCGCGAATCCCTTGCCCCTGTTCTTCTCGATCTGGACCAGACGGATATTTTCTCCTGTCCGGTCCATGTCAGGACGCTGATCCGGATCACTCCCGTCATCCACGACAACGATCTCATGGGACAGGCCGCACCCGCCCAGATAACCGGAAAGAACACGAACGCTCTTTTCGGCCAGCTCCTTATTGTTGTAATGAGGAAGAATAACAGAAACGTCCATAGTCCTCTAAGTGCGGGCGTCCCGCCGGCCCCTCACTCCATCCCGGAACAGAAACCAGACGAAAAGCGCATTTCCGATCAGATACCTTTTCCAAAGTCTGCGCGGCTCACAGCACAGACGGAACAGCCACTCAAGGCCCATCCGCCCCATCCATCGCGGCGCCTGAGGTTTGGCCCCTGCAAGAAAATCAAAGGCCGCGCCCACACCCACCATGACAGGAACATCAAGGGCGTCGCGGTTCAGGGCCATCCAGAAATCCTGCTTGGGAGAGCCAAGCGCCACCCAGAGGATATCCGGGCGCGCCGCATGGATCGCGTGTCGCGCTTGCTCGGTGAGCCTCTCGGCCTTCGCAGCAAAAGGCGGGGCGATCTTCCCGACGACGAGGATCCCGGGGAACCTCTCTTTTAAAGAGCGCTCCAATCTATCACAGACCTCGGGTGTGCCGCCATAAAAAAAATGGCGCAGACCCGACGCCCGTCCTTCATCGCACATCTTGAGCATCAGGTCCGGACCGTAGGTCCGCCGCACCTGGCGATGCCCGTTGAGCCGCCCGATCCAGGCCACTGGAGCCCCGTCGGGCGTCACCATCGCAGCCTCGTTGAGGACCTTTTGGTACTCCGCGTCCCGCCTCGCCTCGACGATCGTCGAGACCGGGGCCACGCAGACATAGGCCTTCTGACGATCACGCACAAGAAGGGAGAGTCTTTCCGCGGCCAGGAAGGAATCGACCACAGAAACATTTGTCCCCAGCAAAGCATATGTTTTCAAAGGGGCTTCCATCACGGCCTCCCCTGCCCCACGAACATCCGGGGATCCATATAAAGACTGACCGCCCTGGGGCCGAAGGTCACGGTCCGGACCTTCGCGAAACCCTGCCCCCTCATCCCCTCCTCATCCGCGATCCTGTCCGGATCCACGATCACCAGGCAGGGCGCAAAAGGTCCCAAAGGATAAGGGGCTTTTTCAAGACCGTTGCTCACCAGAACATGCTCGATGCGGTATCCTTCTTTGGCAGCGTTCAGCAAGGCCCACCACGGGGATTCCCAACCGTCGTTGCTGATGATGAGCCCGATGTCCCGGCACGGACTGGACCGGACCATATCCACAACAGCTTTCGCAATAAGATATGCGCTGTGATCATACATATAATGCCGCGCGATGCGCGGGGAACGCAGCATGCTCTTTCGGCCCATCATCCGACGAGGAAAACCATGTGTCAAGAACGGAATGGCCATGACCAGGAAAAGAACAGCGACAAGCGCCTTCCAACGAACGGAACGCACCCTGTCAAGGGTCACCGCCATCCAGGCCGCGGACAGGACAAAGAACGGCAGATGGAACCGCGCGATCCAGGGCTGCCAACGGACGTACCAGGACAGAACGATCATCATAAATAACAAACAAACCCAATATTTCTTAAGGTCTGCCGAAAACCTGCGCGGCCAAGAAAGCGCCACGGATAAAAGAAGGATCAAAAAGAAATGAAGAGGATTCGTGGCCGTATCATCGGATGTTGACGTTTTAGGAAGCGTGAACTTGTAGTTCCCAAACCCTGACCGGGAGGGGTTCAGGTCAAGGCCCATCTTCTGAAAACCCTGGCCAAGAAAGGCAATTCCCTTGTCATTGACCTCCTGGATCCCGACGGACATATGCGTCGCCATATTCCGGACAAAATTCGCGATAAGCGTATCAAGCCCGGGACGCTCCACCATGACCCCCAGGGCCTGGACCCTGGATACGGGCTCTTGCCGAAAGGAAAGATTGCGCAAAAAGAACGGGGCCTGGATCAAAAACACTAGGGACAAAACAACAAAGAAATGCTTAAGCCGCTCAACAGGATCCTTTCGAAAGGCCGACAGGATCATCCAAAAAAGG
>JAAYZZ010000159.1 GCA_012514595.1 Elusimicrobiota bacterium | reverse complement strand
TTGGTCAGGGTGTGGGCGATGAGGCCTCCGGTGCAGGATTCCGCGCTGGCGAGGGACCGGTGTTCGGTCAGGAGTTTCTGGGCGATATTTGAGGCCAGGGACATGGGGTTTTCCTCTCTAAAAGGGATTATACGGGGGGACAAAGACCTTGACAAGGGGGATGATTTCTCCTAACATACGCCGACGATAAATCGACGAGAAAGGACGTTTCCATGTTCCATCCCATCCCCGAGATCATCCAGGAGCTCAAGGCCGGCCGTATGATCGTTGTCATGGACGATGAGAGCCGGGAAAATGAGGGCGATATCCTCATTGCGGCCGAGTTCGTGACCGCCGAATCCATCAATTTTATGGCCAAATATGCCCGTGGACTCGTCTGCGTTCCCATGGAGGCCGCGCGGCTGGATGCCCTGGGGCTTTACCCCATGAAGGACGCGCAGAGCCAGGTCCATCAGCCCTGCAACACGGGGTGGGCGATCTCAGTGGATGCGGCGGCAGGTATTACGACCGGGATCTCGGCTGCGGATCGGGCATATACGGTCAAGCTTCTGATCGATCCCAAGGCCCAGCCCAAAGACCTTGTGACGCCGGGACATCTTTTTCCTCTCCGTGCCAAGAAGGGGGGGGTCCTTGTGCGGGCCGGCCATACCGAGGCGGCCGTGGACCTGACGCGGATGGCGGGTCTGTATCCGGCGGGCGTGATCTGCGAGATCATGAACGAGGACGGGACCATGGCACGCACCCAGGACCTCATTGATTTCTCCAAGAAGCACGGGGTCAAGATCTGCACGATCGACAGTCTGATCGAGTACCGGAGGCGTCATGAGACCTTCATCTCCCGGGACGCCGAGGTCGTTCTTCCGACGGAATACGGCGACTTTCACATGGTCGTTTATACCTCCCGGATCGATGAGCAGGAGCATGTGGCGCTCGTGAAGGGGAAGATCGACGGCACGATGCCTGTGATGGTCCGCGTCCAGTCCGAGTGTCTCACCGGCGATGTCTTCCATTCTCTGCGCTGCGACTGCAACGAACAGCTCTCCGAGTCCATGAAGATGATGGCCAAGGAGGGGGTCGGCGTCCTTCTTTACATGCGTCAGGAAGGCCGCGGGATCGGGCTCCTCAACAAGATCAAGGCCTATGGTCTACAGGACCAGGGAATGGATACCGTCGAGGCGAATCATGCCTTGGGGTTTGCGGATGATTTGAGGGATTATGGGATCGGGGCCCAGATCCTTGTGAACTTGGGGGTCAAGCAGATCCGTCTTCTGACCAACAATCCGCGAAAGATCGTGGGGCTGGAAGGATACGGGCTGACCGTTGTCGAGCGGGTCCCCTTGAAGGTCCCTCACAACGAGAAGAACAAGAAATATCTCGAGGCGAAGAAAAACAAAATGGGACATTGGCTCTAAAGGGTCCCGAAGACAAGATCAAGGGCAGGGGCGAACCCGGCCCTTTTTGATTATGAAGCCCAGGGAAAAGAAGAAGAGCGTTTTTGCCGGTTCGATCGCGATCGTGGTGGCGTCCTTTAACGCGCACATTACAGAGAATCTCCTCGAGGCCTGTCTCGGGGAATTGGTCCGTCTGGGTGTCGCGGACTCGAAGGTCACGGTCGTCCGGGTCCCCGGGGCGTTCGAGATCCCGGTTGCGGCCCTCAGGCTCGCGCAGAAGAAGGCGGTCAGAGCCGTCATTTGTCTGGGCGCGATCGTGAAGGGCGAGACCCTGCATTATGATCTGGTCGCCCACGAAAGTACGCGGGGCATTCAGGAGGTCGCTTTGAAGACGGGGAAGCCGGTCGTGTTCGAAGTCTTGGCCGCCGATACCATGGCGCTTTGCGAGGCCAGGGCCCGTAAGGGAGACAGGGATAATAAGGGGGCTTCGGCCGCCCGGGTCGCTGTCGAGATGATCAGAGTTCTTTCCAAGATCTAAGGATGCTCCATGAGAAAACGAAGTGTTGCCCGTGAATGTGCGCTGAAGGTCCTGTATCAGATCGAGGTCGGGGGACGCCCTGCGATCCAGGCCCTTAAGGATTTCTGGGAGCAGGAAGCCGATCATCCCTCCGAGGTCCAGGAGTTCACGACCCGGATCGTCGAAGGCGTTTCCTCTCGCCGGGATGATCTGGACCAGGGGATCTCCAAATACGCGACCAATTGGCAAGTGAAGCGCATGGCGGTGATCGATCGCAATGTCCTTCGCATGGGGCTTTTTGAGCTGAAATTCTCCTCTGACATCCCGCCCAAGGTCGCGATCAACGAGGCCGTGGACCTTGCGAAGAAGTACGGGGATATGGATTCCGGAAAATTCGTCAACGGTATCCTGGACCGTGTCCTGCGCGAAGAGGTCGGAGTGCCGCCCCCGTCCGCATGAGAGATCCGGCCGCAGATCTTCATATCCACACCTATTATTCCGACGGAACCATGTCGCCCCAAGAGGTCGTGTCCGAGGCGGTCCGCGCGGGACTGTCTGCGATCGCCATTGCCGACCATGACACCATCGACGGGATCCCTCTCGCGGCCGAGGCGGGAAGGAAAGAGGGGCTCGAGGTCCTGCGGGCCGTCGAGCTTTCGTGTGAACAGGACGGGAAGGATATCCACATCCTTGGTTATCTTTTCGAAGAGGAGAGCCCTCTGGTCCGGATGCTCGCGAGGATGCGTCAGGCGCGCATGGACCGTATGGAGCGGATGCTCGCGACCCTTCATGGCTTGGGTGTGACGGGGATCTCGATGGAGGAGGTTTGCGCCCGGACACGGTCCAATGCGGTGGGACGGTTGCATCTTGCCAAGATCCTTGTCGAGAAAGGGTATGCGCGCAATCTGGACCAGGCCTTTGAGAAATATTTGGCCGAGGGGGGCGCCGCATATTTTCCCAAGTTCAAGCAGACGCCCAGAGAGGCTATTCGATTGATCAAGGAGTCCGGCGGCCTGGCGGTCCTGGCGCATCCTGTGATCACGCAAAGGGATGAGTTGATCCCTTCGATGGTCCGGGACGGTCTCGACGGACTTGAGGCCTATTATCCGAACTGCCGGATGGAGGTCGTCGAGAGATATCTGAAGATGGCGAAGGAGAATGCTATCCTTGTGACCGGAGGGTCGGATGCCCACGGCGAGGGCAAGGACAATACGTTTATCGGAAAGGCCTATGCGCCCTATGTTCATGTCGAGAGGATGAAGGAAAGAAAGAAGCGGGGGGGCTGACAAAGACCCGAGGCGGTATGGCAAGCGATGCTTATTTTATGCAACGGGCGATCCATCTGGCCCGCAAGGCGGAGGGGAAGACATCCCCCAATCCCTTGGTCGGGTGTGTGATCGTCCGCAATGGGCGGGTCGTTGCCGAGGGTTGGCACAAGAAATGCGGGGCAGATCACGCCGAGGTCATGGCTCTCAAGAAGGCCGGGGCCTCTGCTAGAGGAGCGACGCTTTATGTGACGCTCGAGCCCTGCTCGCATTGGGGGCGGACCCCGCCATGCGTTGAGGCTATTTTGAACGCCGGGATCTCACGGGTCGTGGCGGCGATGCGGGATCCGAATCCGGTCAATAACGGGCGCTCGTTCCGTAGGTTCAAGAGGGCGCGGGTCGAGGTCCTGGTCGGTGTGTGCGAGGAAGAGGCCCGGGCCCTGAACCCCGGATTCCTCAAGGTCATGACCGCAGGCCTTCCTTTTGTGGTCGCCAAGAGCGCGCAGAGCCTGGATGGGAGGACGGTGACCCCTCGGGGCCGTTCTCCGTGGATCACAGCGCCTTCCACCCGGGATTGGGCCCGGAAAAAGAGACGCCTTTTTGATGCGATCCTCGTCGGGATCGATACGGTGATCGAGGATGATCCCCGGCTTCATGCGCCCGGCAAGCGGATCAAAAAGGTCATTGTGGATTCGCGCCTCCGGATCCCGGTCCGTGCGCGGATGTTTGAGGAGACCCCGCCGGAAGATATCATTCTGGCCACGACATCCCGCGCCCCTTTGGCCAAGGTCGAACTTCTGAAGGAGAAGGGGCTGCGGGTCCTTGTTTGTCCCCAAAGGGCAGGAGGGCGCGTGCGGTTGCGCTTCCTTTTCAAAGAGCTTGCAAAAAGCGGCATCGCCAGTATCTTAATAGAGGGCGGATCACGGATCATCGCCGGCGCGCTCGAGGAGGGTCTCGTCGACAGGCTGCATCTGTATCTTTCACCGCGCGTGATCGGAAAGGGCCGTTCCGCCCGAAGGCCGGAAGGGTCTCATGTTCGGCGGATGGCGCGGGACCTGCGGTTTGAGATCCGGGATATTCATCCATTACAACCTGATGTTTTTATCGAGTTATGTTCACAGGGATCGTTGAAACCACAAGTCAGGTTCTCTCGCTGAAGAAGCGGGAGAATCTTTATGTCCTCTCGGTCAAGAGGCCCCGGAGTTTTCGGGATGTGCGGATCGGGGACAGTATTGCGGTGGACGGGGTGTGTCTCACGGTCACGGTCATCCGTCCGGGAGGGTTCCAGTTCGATCTCATGAAAGAGACGCTCTCGGCCACGAGCCTCAATCGTTTGAGCGCCGGGGGGCGGGTGAACCTCGAGAGGGCGATGAAGGCTGAGGCGCGGATCGGCGGGCATTTTGTGACAGGCCATGTGGACGCGGTGGGGACCATCACGGGCATCCGCACGCTTCCGAATTATGTCGAGTATCGTCTTAAGATCCCGCGGGATCTGATGAAATACGTGGTGCCCAAGGGGTCAATCACGCTCGACGGGATCAGTCTCACGGTCGGCGAGGTCCGTAAGGACTGGTTTGCGGTCTATTTCATCCCGCACACCCTTTCTGTCACGACGATCGGGGAGAAAAAGGCCGGGGATCCTGTGAATGTGGAGACCGATCTGTTGGCGAAATATATCTTGAAAGGAAAGACGTGAGACGGGCAAAAGGGGTTGATGCTGTGTTCTTCGGCCTACTATAAGATCTTTCGTCTTTGTTCTTCCGCCTTTTGGCTAACGTCTTGTGTCTTACGTCTCACGAAGGAGCTGTCATGGAACTCAGCATTCAGGACATCCAGAAGATCATTCCTCATCGTTTTCCATTTCTTTTGATCGATCGTGTCGTAGACCTTGTCCCCAACGAGAAGCTTGTGGCGGTCAAGAACGT
>JAAYZZ010000158.1 GCA_012514595.1 Elusimicrobiota bacterium | reverse complement strand
TGCCTTCCGCGTCACGGTGCGGGATGCCGGGGGGCGCGAGGATGTGACCCGGACGTTCGATCTCCCGGTGCGGTTCCTCGAGGAAAAGCCCGAAGATCTCTCCGCTGAGGATGAGGAGAAGGCCCTCGAGGAGCGCCGCAGGATCTGGCTGGCGTCCCTTTCCAGGGAGAACACCCTGGAACGCCAGTCCATTTCCGTGGAGGGAGAGACCCTCCGGGTGACACCGCAACTGCCCTTGAACGCGTTGCGTCTCCTGCGGGGAGGGCAGACACTGGTGGATGTCCCTGTCCTGGCTGAGCAGAAAGAGATCACGGCCGATGATGTGCGGCAGGGCGAGACCGATAGCGGGTCCGAGGTGCTGGATCTCATCCTCCCGCGCGGCGACTACGCCGTCGTTCCCGACGTTTCTTCCGAAGGTCTTTCCGCCCAAGGGGCCGTCACCAGCGCCCCGCAGATCTCGTCTCTTCCCGAGGGGGCCGTTCTTGCGGCCACCGAACATGTGAAGGTGGGGGATGATTATCTCTTCTTCGTGGGGCTCACGGACATCACCGCCGGGTATGCGATGAACAGCGGACACATCGAACCCCTGGAGCGGGGGGATGCCTTCCGCGACGGGTTCTACGTCGAGAACAAGACCGCCTTCCATGTGAAGGGCAAGATCCGCGGCAAATACCTGATCGAGGCCAGTTACGACTCCGAACGGGACAAGGAAAAACTTTTTGAGGGCCTGGACCCGGATGACTATTATCCGGTCTACGGGGACAGTTCCTCCGTCGATGCCGGATCGGACAATACCCAGGGGCCTCTCTATCTTCTGATCGAGTGGGATCGCTCGTCTTTGCGGTGGGGCAATTATTCGGTCGCCATGACCGAGACGGAATTCGCGCAGTTCACCAGGACCCTCTACGGGGCGGCCGGGAGCTACGAATCCATGGCGACCACCCTCTATGGAGAACCCCGGAGCAAGGTCTTTGTCTTCTCCTCGACGACAAAACAGCGGGCCGGGCATAACGAGTTCCTGGCCACCGGGGGGTCCCTCTACTATCTCAAGAACAAGGACGTGATCGAGGGCTCCGAGGCCCTCAAGGTCGAGGTGAGGGACAATATCACGGGACTGGTGGTCTCCTCCCGGACGCTCGAGCCCTCCATTGACTACGAGATCGACAAGGACCAGGGACGCATCCTTTTGACCCAGCCCCTGGCCGCGCTCGCGGATACGAGCACCCTCATCTCCAACAGCGTGCTCAACGGGAACCCCGTCTATCTGATTGTGGACTACCAGTACAAGGGGATCGACAAGTACGATCAGTCGACCCGGGGCTTGAGGGTCAGCCAGGCGGTCAATGACTATCTGCGCGTCGGGACCACTTACGTCGAGGAGACCCTGCTCGACACGGATTATGTCCTCAAGGGGACCGATGTGACCCTGCGGCCGGACAAGGACACCACGATCGTCGCGGAATATGCCGAAACCTCCTCCGAGTCGGTCGGGAGCTATCTCTCGACGGACGGTGGGCTCAACTTTACGCAGATCCAGACGGGAGATGCCACGACCGACCGGGCCTACGGGATCAAGGGGGATACCAAGATCCTCGACCGGGTGGGGCTCAAGGCCTACTACAAATGGATCGGGCACGACTTCTCGACAGCCTCGACGGTGAGTCAGCAGTCCAAGGAGCTGGCCGGATTCGAGACCACGATGGACGTGACGTCCGCCACGCGCCTCACCGCGCGCTACGATATCCAGCGCCTGATCCAGTCCGGGACCGACCAGGTCCGGATGCAGGTCGGGGCGCAGGAGACGAGGAGCACCCTGCTCCAGGTCGTGCACGATCTGAAGAGGCTCAAGGTTTCCGCGGAACTCAAGCGCAACGAGGTCATTCAGAAGGATGCCGCCTTTAC
>JAAYZZ010000157.1 GCA_012514595.1 Elusimicrobiota bacterium | reverse complement strand
TAACCAGAAACCCGAGAGACCTCTACTCCCTCATCGATCTGTTTCGTGACAATGATATTGATTTTATTTCTGTGCGTGAGAACCTTGACAGCTCAACCGCTATCGGGCGTGTGGTGATTGGGATTTTAGGATTGCTTTCTGCGTTTGAAAGGGAACTGACCGGGGAACGTGTGAAGGCATCAGCTCTTGCCAGAGTACGGCAAGGACGCTGGGTAGGTGGACAGCTTCCGTATGGCTACAAGCTCGTACCTGATGGCGAACGCCTCCCAAACGGAACCCAGCCGAACAAAATTATTGTAGATGAGGATGTCGCTCCGAAGCTGAAACTTGCGTGGGAATTGGCGGCAGATAACAAATCCTTAACAGAGATCGGTCTTGAACTGCAAAAACGTGGCCTGCTTACCTCAACAAACAAGCCATGGCGCAGGCAGTCCCTCTCCCACCTTATTAAGAATCCATTTTATAAAGGCTACATTCACTACAGCGGGGAAATGCACAAAGGCACGCACCAAGCCATTGTTGATGACAAACTCTGGGAGCGTGCCAATCGAATCATGACAGCAAAACTGCCAGGACACAACTTTGTCCCTAAAGCAAAAGAATACATTTATTTATTGGCCGGTCTGTTAAAGTGCGGGGATTGCGGAAGTCATATGATGTGCAATTTTGCGGGCGGCCGAGAGAAAAGAAAATTCTTTTATTATGAATGCAACCGTGCGAAACAGTCGCTGGGTTGCTCAAATAAAAGAATATCGGCAACGGTATTTGACCAAGCGGTAATTGATTACTTTAAACGTGCCTCAAACGATCAGGAAATAATCACCAGAGCCATCGGCAACGCTATTCTTGAATCACAACTTAAACTTGAAACTTTGATAACAAAAACCAGAGACACGGAAGAATATTTGAACACCCTGCGCCACGAGTCCCAGAAACTGCTCGATTTAGCCATGGAGGGCACAATTCCGCAAGGATCCACCTTTAAAGACAAAATGACCGCCCTTGAGACCAAAATTGAGCAGGTCACCAGCGAATTGAGCAGGTTGCAAGCCCAAAAGCGGATCGCCCAAATGAACGCCCATTCTGGCGAGTTTCTGCACCATAACATACGCTTTGCCATGGAATATCTGGATAAGGCCCCGGCCGAAGCCCAGAAAAGCCTCCTGCGGGCGTTGATTAAGGATATCGTGATTTATGAGGATAAGATTGCGGTAAACATGTTTATAAGCGAGCCGATACAGGACATCCTGCCCAGTACCCTGCCCGAAATAATCGTCCAAAAAGTAAAACGCCCCACAGAAACCTGTGAGGCGTTAACCGAAAACCGTCCAGTTTCGGACAGTTGTCAAAATTGGCTCCCCCGCGAGGGCTCGAACCTCGGACCCAGTGGTTAACAGCCACTTGCTCTACCTACTGAGCTACAGGGGAATGGATTTATAAGGAACGCTCCCTGCGAGCCGAAGCCCCGGGAGAACTTCAAATGCGGAGTGATTATACCGATATTCGTCGGATTGTCAACCGGAGCATCTCAAGATCTGTCGCTGGCCCCCTGCGGCTGGGAGACGGCCACGTCCCGACGGGACCGAAGCGACATGGCCAGGGTCGACATATCCGCGAACTCGACCGCGCCCCCGGCCGGAAGCCCGATGCCGATGCGCGAGACCCGGATCCCCAGAGGCTGGAAGATCTTGACAAGATGAAGCGCGGTGAGTTCCCCCTCCATATCGGCGTCGGTCGCGATCACGACCTCCTCCACCCCCTCATCCATGATCTTCTGGACAAGCTTCTGGGTGGCGAGGTCTTCCGGCCCCTGACCCTCCGAGGGGATGACCGTGCCCTGCAGGACAAAATACTGTCCCCGGAACTGTCCGGTCTTTTCGATCGCGACCGCATCCTTTGGATTCTCGACGACACAGAGGATCTTTCTGTCGCGCGAGGCGTCCGTGCAGATCGGACACACCTCGGTCTCCGTGAAACTGTTGCAGGAGGAACAGAACCTGAGGCGGTCCTTGAGCTCCCGGATCCCCGACGACAAACGTTCGGCGTCCTCTGCGGGGTGGTCCAGGAGCCAGAAGATCATGCGCTCGGCGCTGCGGCGGCCCACGCCGGGGAGCTTCATGAGAGATTCGATCAGATTTTCGATGACACGAGGATAGCTCATGACGCCTCTTCATTGTGCCATTCATTCACCACTTCCCCGCCGAAGATCTTGAGCGCCTGATCGAGGGCCTCGGCCCGTTCGGCCCGCGGGGCCTCTCCTTGAGAGACCTCAAGGGTCACCCGAAGAGGCGTTTTCATATGCTCGGAAAAGACCCTCCCCAGCATCTTCAAGGTCTCGGAAGATTCCAGCATCTCCTTGGAGAAGGCGGCCTCCGACGGGAAAGAGACGACAACGCCCCCCTTCTCGATACGGGAGACAAACCCTTCCTGAAGACAGGTGCCGGCCGACATCTTGACCTGCGAGACCGCATGCGTGAGCGCGGTCCATTCCCGCTCGATATCCGAGACCGACACCCCCACGGCTCCCCCCTCCCTGGACTGTGGGCCAAGGGAAACAGGCCCCATCGAAACAGACCCCTTGTTGTTCTGCAGGCGACCCGAAGGGGTTGCCCGAGGCGGGACCGGCGGACGGACCGCAGGAACGGCCGGGGTCGCCGAGGACGCGGGCCGCCCCCCGTCGGATGACAGCGCCGATATCCGGGCAAAGGCCACATCGAGCGCCAGACGCGGGGACTCCGTGACGCGCGCCATTTCCTGCGCCTCGATCAAGATATCGATGGCAGCCAGGGCCGAAGGGACGGGCACCTGCCCCGACAAATGCGCAAGAGACTCTTTGTAGGCCCGGGGTTGGTCCAGAAGCGCCTCCAGTTCCTTCCCCCCCGAAAGCATGACGAGGACATCGCGATAGAGGTCCATCAGGTCCATCATCATCTGACGGATATCCTTGCCGTGCTCGAGGATCCCCTCGAGAATTTTGAGGGCCCCGCCACAATCATGCCGGGCCAGGGCCCCGGCCAGCTCAAAAAGGC
>JAAYZZ010000156.1 GCA_012514595.1 Elusimicrobiota bacterium | reverse complement strand
CCCGATTTTTGAGAGAGGGAGATAAGATTGAGGATATAGTTGTGAAGACCATTTATACCGACAGGGTGGTCTTCAGCTACGCAAACGAGGAGATGGTTATCAAACTATGACGACCAACACACTCTTTCCCCACAGGGCCTTCATGTTCTTTGTGTTGCTGTGCGCGGCCAGCCTCATAGGGGGGCGAGTCGCCACGGCCGAACAACCGGTCCGTCCGAAGCCGATCCTTCTGGCAGAGCCGAAGGAGAGCCTGGAAGAACGACTGATGCGCCGGATCGCGTTGGATGTCCGCGATATGAATATCGTCGATGTCCTCAAGTTCCTCGCCATGAAGGGGGAGTTTAATATCATCATTTCTCCTGCGGTGGACGGGCGTACGACCGTTCTCTTGGATAATGTGGCGATCAAGGATGCGATGGACATCGTTGTGGTCTCCAACCGTCTCGCTTATTCGATCCAGAACAATATCATTCAGCTCATGACCGCGATCGAATACGAGACCATGTATGGGAAACCGTTCGGGGACAAGACAGTTGTCGAGACCCTGCGCCTGCAGTATGCCAAACCCAGTTACATCATGGCGGCTCTGGACAGCGTCAAAAGCAATGTGGGGAAGATCATTATAGATGAAGACACGGGGTCCGTTGTTCTGATCGATACCCCTGAGTCTATAGAGAAGATGAAAAAGGTGATCGGCGAGATCGAGCAGCCTTTGGAGACCGTTGTCTTCAATCTCCAGTATGCCAAGGCGGATGTTGTGGCGGACAAACTGCGGATGAAGATCGACGCAAAATCCGTGGGGTCCATCACAGCGGATGAACGGTCCAATCAGCTGATCGTGCGCGTGTTCCCGGGCCGAAAGGAAGAGGTCGAGAAGATCGTCCGCCACCTGGATGAACCGACCAAAGAGGTCCTCATCGAGGCGAGGATCCTTCAGGTCATCCTGAAGCCGAAGTTCGACCAGGGGATCGACTGGTCCTATGTGACGCGCGACAACAAGATCGGCCAGATCAGCGCGACGAGCAATTATGCGGATATCTCCAACATGACAAGTTCCGACAATCTGTTCAGCACGTATGGGCAGGTGGCGATCGGGCAGATCGATGTCGATAAGTTCCTGATGACGGTCCGCTCGATGGAGCAGGTGAGCGACACCAAGATCATTTCGAACCCGCAGATCATGGCGATCAACAATGAGGAGGCTCGGATCCACATCGGTGATACGATCCCTTACATTGTATCCACAACGGTCGGGACAGCGGATCCGATCCTTTCAGAGGATGTGCGCTTCATTGATGTGGGGCTCAAGCTCAATGTGCGGCCCACGATCAATGACGATGGGATGGTCACCATGCGGCTGCGTCCGGAGATCTCCTCTGTGGTGGGATCGATCGGGGCGGACAAGAGCAATATCCCCCAGGTCAACAAGACCGAGGTTGAAACAACGCTGGTTGTCGAGGACGGGACCACGATCATCATGGCGGGTCTTCGCAAGGATGACAAGGTGCATAGTAAAAAGGGTCTTCCTGTCTTGATGGACATGCCTTTTGTGGACAAGTTCTTCAGCCGGGAATCTGACAGTATTATCTCGACGGAGATCGTGATCTTTATCACGCCGCATATTGTCACAGGAAAAGATTCTTACAAGGCCCCCGACGGAACGATCAAGCCGTCGAAGGCTTATAATTAATCATCCAATCTTAGGGAGAGGTTGTTATGCGGATATCCTTCAAGGTCTTGACGAGCGCGGGGGTGGGGGCAGCACTGGTGCTTTCTGTCTGTTCCTTCCATCCGGTCCTCGCCCAGTCTTTCGACGGTCAGGGGGATGTGGTCGCGCTCAAGAAAGAGATCGAACAGCTCAAGAATGAGAAGGATTATGAGGCCCGCCGTGTTGAGGAGATGCGTCAGGAGCGTGAGCATTTCGTCAAGGAGATCCGCCGTGTCGAGAACCTGAACGCCAAATACAGTTCCGAGATCGAGGGCATGCGTCAGCAGATGGCGTCGCAGCAGGAGACTTTTGAGGCGCGCATGAAGAAGCTCGAGGCTCAAATGGTCCAGCCTCAAAAGATCGAGAAAAAGATCGAGAAATCTGCCGATCTTCCTATGGCTTCTTTGGATGTCGAGAAGAAGGCGAACGAGGTCCTGATGAAGGGTGGCGATCTGGACCCGGAGGATGAAAAATTCAAGGAAGAACTGGCGCGCGCCCACTATAATATGGGGAATGTTTATTTCGAGCGCGGGGAATATCAGCGCGCCGTGATCGAATATTACCAGGCCGTTGATCTGATGCCTTATGATGCCGATGCCCATTATAATCTGGCGTTCGTCAGCGGTGAGTTCCTGGGTGATCAGGAGACCGCGCTCAAGCATTATCAGTGGTATCTTTATCTCAAGCCCGATGCCCAGGACCGCAAGCTCGTCGATGAAAAGATCGTGGCAGCCAGGCTGAATCTCCGCGGGCGGATCTCCTCTCGCGTCGAGGATCCTGATAAGGCTGGCCACATGAATGTGGCCCGTTAAGATTTGAACGATCCCTCTGGGGCCCCCGATCTTTTTTGCGGGGCCGTTGTCCTAAAGGAGTGACATGAACAAGCAGGCCGCTTCTTTGACCTTTGTTTTTTTCTTCCTGACCTTGATCCTTCCCGTGCATGTCCTGGCCAATAATCTTGACATCACCAATGTGCGCTTGGGAACGCGTGAGCCTTCCTCAAAAAGCCTTTCGGTCCTTTTTGACGTTTCCTGGGAGAATTCTTGGCGCAACAAGATCAATCATGATGCGGTCTGGATGACGGTCCGTCTTCATGACAGCCGCGCTTCTTTGGTAGAGAAAAGGCTTTGTCAGATGAAGGCAGTGGGCATCAATCCATCCGGGGTGTCTACAGGCAGCTCTTCTTTGGAGGTCGAGGTTCCTTCTGATAAGACCGGTGCTTACTTAAGGAAGGCTGCAAATGATGCTGTGGGCCCTGTTGCGGTCCAGAACGTGATGTTGACGGTCAACTACGAGAGTTGCGGGTTCTCGGATTCGGATCAGGTCACCGCCAGTGTCCTTGGGGTTGAGATGGTGTTCGTGCCGGAAGGGGCTTTCTTCGCCGGGGACCGGGGGGCCAGTACGGCGGCCTTTCGTCAGGGATCGGTGGACAGCGATGCCTGGGCCATTTCCAGTGAATCCGCGATCCCGGTGACGGGCGCTGTCTCCGACGGTTATTATTATACGTCTGCCGGTGGAACGGATGAATATCCGACGGGGACGGGTTTTTCTGTGCCCGCAGCATTCCCCAAGGGGCATTCGCCTTTTTATGTCATGAAGTATGAGATCACGGAGGGCGAGTGGGTGGCCTTTATCAACGGGATCCCCGCTTCGGCGCGTTCCGCTCATGATCTGACGGATACGACGCACAAGAATTCTGATTCGGTGATCGATAGAAATACGATCGCGTGTTCGGGAAACCCGCTGGTCTGTACAACACAGAGGCCTTCCCGGCCGGTCTCTTATCTCGGCTGGAAGGATCTGGCGGCCTTTCTGGACTGGATGGCGCTTCGTCCAATGACCGAGCTTGAATTCGAGAAGGCGGCCCGCGGCCCCTTTGTTCCTGTGAAAGGGGCGTATGCCTGGGGCACAACCACGATCTCTCCGGCCTCTGCCATCAGTGTCGGGGAGGAGGATGGCGAGGAGGTCGTCGAGGATCCCGGCGCCAATGCGAACTACGGGGCCGCTGTCTTCACCGGCGGTGACTCCGTCGAGGGGCCGGAATATTCCTCCGGACCTTTGCGGGGCGCGATCTTTTCGACGGACATTTCGGACAGGGAGGTCTCGGGAGCCGGGAACTATGGGTCCTTTGAGATGTCCGGGAATCTGAAAGAGTGGGTTGTCTCCGTTGGATCATCAGATGGTCTTGTTTTCTCAGGGGCCAATGGAGATGGTTATTTGACGACCCTTTCCGGGTTCGCGGGTCAGGCGAATGTTTCCGGGTGGCCCGGGATGGATACGGACGAGGCGCGAGGGATCACGGGGGTCAAGGGTGTCGGTTTTCGCGGCGGGGCCTGGGATGATCCGTCGGACCGTTTGCGCGTTTCTGACCGCGCAGAAGCGGTGAGCCCGATCCCATCGGCAGCTTCTTCCTTTGGCGGCCGGGGTGTCAGGACCGCGACGAAATGAACAGGTAAGGACGGGTAGATTTTTATGAAGAGGTTTTTTACATTTCTGTTCGTCTTTTTGTTTTTGGCCTATGGGGCGTATGCCAATGACCTTCGGCTTTCCGGCCTGGATGTTGTCTCCGTTAATACCAGTGCCAATACGATGATCTTCAAGGTCGATGTTTCCCAAAAGAATGGTTGGCGGAACACGGTTTCTCACGATGCGGCCTGGATTTTTCTTAAGTACTCAACGGATGCGGGACAGACGTGGGATCACGCGACCATGGCGGGGATCGGAAAGGATCCGGCGGGGTTCTCGACGACATCCGGTTATGAGATCGTGGTGCCGCAGGACCAGAAAGGCTTCTTTCTCCGTCGGAACGTCATGACATCCGGTGATGTGACGGCCGAGGGGGTCAGGTTCACATGGAACTATGGTGTGGACGGGTTGTCGGATGAGACCGTTCAGGCGGCCAACACCTTGACGCATCTTTTCGGGGTCGAGATGGTCTATATTCCCGAGGGGGCCTTCT
>JAAYZZ010000155.1 GCA_012514595.1 Elusimicrobiota bacterium | reverse complement strand
CTCTTCCCTCTCCTCTGCGGCCATAATCCTTTTAACCGCCGCCACACCCAGCTCACCGCAACGCCACGAGGGCTTTTTACCGATCACATCAATACCCGCGAACCTTAACTGTTCCTCGAGGAACGGCTCAAGTTCCTCGATCACATAAAGTCTCCTGACCTTCTTGGCAAAGGCCCTGATCCTCTCGAGAGGCAAAGGATACGACAGCCCCAAAGAAAACACCGACGCCTCGGGGCAGGCCTCGCGGGCGTAGAGCACCGAAACGCCGCTGGCAATGATCCCGATCTCTGTGCCTTTCAGTTCGATCTGATTCAAGACCGTCTTTTCGGAATACTCCTGAAGGCGCACAAGACGCTTTTCCAGGTCAAGATGGCGCGGCCCGGCATGGCCGGGCACCATAACATATTTTTTCGGGGCCTTTGTCAAAGGCCGGACAAGGACCTCGCGCCCGCCCTCGATCTCAAAGGATTCTTTGGTGTGGGAGATCCTGGTAGAGATCCGGAACAAGACAGGAATATCGAACTCTTCGCTGATCTTATAGGCTTCCGCGATGAACCGATAGGCCTCGCTCGGACTGGAAGGCTCGATCAAGGGAACTTTTGCAAAAGGGGCGATCCGCCGGGTATCCTGCTCATTCTGGGAGGAATGGATTCCCGGATCATCCGCCACAACCGCAACAAAACCCGCATTGACCCCGCTGTACGCGGTTGTCAACAGGGGATCCATCGCCACATTAAGCCCGACATGCTTGCAGGCGGTCAGGGCCCTTCTGCCGCCGATACAGGCGCCAAACGCCGCCTCGTAGGCCACCTTTTCATTCACAGCCCACTGCGCCTCGAGCTCATCAAAAGAGGCCATGGTCTCCAAAATTTCCGTAGACGGCGTCCCTGGATAGGCTGAAGCAAAACACACACCGGCCATGCGTGCGCCCCAGGCAACAGCTTCATTTCCTGATAGTAGGACCATCTTCTTTTTCATCAATACCAATTCGGTTCGTATTCATAAACAGCGACGAATAAGAAAAAAATTATACCTTCTTTTTCAGCAATGACCACCAAATTCTATGCCGTTGCTCGCGATTTTTATGTTAATTAACAAAAATCCTTGTCTCGTACTGACGGGGGGCGTATAAAATAAATAAAAAATATTCAACATCGAGTTGAGGCGAGAAAAACAAACGCCCTTCCCTCTTATCGTCTAATCTCGGGGGGTCCCTCATGAAAAAAGCCTTCACGCTGATCGAAATCCTGGTGGTCATCACGGTCCTGCTGATTCTAGTTTCTATTGCGGTACCGCGGTTACGGGGGTATCAGGACGAGGCGAACAAAACGAAGGTGAAGTCAGAACTGAAGAGCCTCAAGTCAGCCGTGGAATCCTATTGGAACAGTACCGGCGGGTATCCTCCGACAACAGAAACGATCGCGGAAAGCTATCTCCTCGGGGCAACGCCCCAGATGCTGAATCGAACGCTTTATGATCCTTTTTCTCCCGATGGCACCAATGAATATAAATATTTTTTGAGCGATAACGGACAATATTACGCACTGCTGTCGGTTGGTCCGGATGGGGCGTTGTCTACAACGACAGTTTCGGATTCCGGGGTCGTGGTCCCGCACGGGGATGATATTGTGGACGGGAATGCGGAACAGGGTGAGGCGCCGGAGGCCGGGTCTGTGGAAAATGACGGGACGTGCACGGAGAACGTGGACTGCGAAAGCGGGGCATGCGTAAGCGGGGCTTGTGTGGATCTTTTGACCGATGCGAACAATTGTGGCGCGCCGGGAAACGCCTGTTGCGATATCCCCGTGTGTTCTGACGGAGTGTGCGCCCAATGGTCGGTAAAACAGCCCAGCGCCAATCAATATTGCCGTCCAGCCTGTTGGTGGACTCCTTTATGCCGGGACGTTTCTCCTCATCTTGATCAGTTTGGTGTGGTGTTGGCTGAAAATGAAATGGTGGAAGTTATTGATGTGGTGTGTTTTTATGAGGCGACCTGGGGAAACGATTATGTGTGTCCTCCCAACAGCGAATACAGGGTCTGTATCCGCAATGGGAATGACGGGTCAGGCGGGGCGATCTGGTTCGGGGTCAGGACAAGGCCGGATGCTTGCATGTAGACTGGTCCGGATCAAAAAAAGACCCCGCAGGATGTTGCCATATCAGGGTAAAGACACCCCCATGGATCATGGATCACGGGCCAAGCAGAACCACGAGCCCACCCCTGCCTCCTGGATCCGAAAGATAAAAATCCGCTGTTTTTCGTAAAAGTGTTGGACATAAAAAAGCCCTGACCGGCCATCCCGATCAGGGCTTATTCTATCTCCCCCGCTCATTGTCCAGGCCCAAGGGGCGAACATGTCTTTATACTCGAGGATATCCGCTCCGGACGTAGAGGCAAAGAAATCTCGATTAAAAGAACTGCTTCTTTAAGACAGCCTCAAGACGCGCCCATGCCTGCTGATCACTCTCGGAGGCAATAATCTCCTTGATAAAGCCCTCCCTCGTCGCCTCCTTATTTAAGCTTGCTTCTTATGAGCAAGCGGTCAGTTTATTTTATTATTCCACCCGGCCGGATTCTTTCCGAAGCATATCAAGAAAATCGGGTGAAATGCGGATGTTGCTAGACGAAGCCTTTACCTTTTGGACATCATCCCAAGCCAGGTCATAGTTCTTCGTGCGAAAATAATTAACAGCCCTGTTTTTATAAGCGGGGATATACGTCGGCATAAGCTCGATGGCATGCGTGTAATCTTCGATCGCCTTCTCGGGGTTCCCGAGATTCTCGTAAGTTAGAGCTCGATTATAGTAATTGAGCGCGCCGGATTCACCGGTTGAGTCGAGCTGGATCGCAGTATCAAAGTCCGAGAGGGCAGCGGTAAAGTCTTTGTTCTTGGCGTAAACGAGGCCGCGCTTTATATAGGCCTCTGTCATTTGGGGATTTTGGGCTATAGCCAACGAAAAATTCTTGATCGCCTCTGCGAAATCTCCTTTTCTTCCCGCCTGATCTCCCTGATCCACAAAATAAATGGCAGTGCCATTGCGAAACGCAACGCTTTCATTTGTTATCAAATTCACCTGCGCCCAGAGGTTAGAAGATCCCGGGGCTACGCTCAAGATTAACGCAACAATTGTGGAAACTTTCCAATTACGCATAGCGTCTCCTTTTCAAAAAGTTATCAAGAAATAACACCTCTCTTTTGATTAATTATACCAGTTCTTGTGAGAAAGCACTTCCTAAGTCCATAAAAATATTAGTGTTTAGACACATAAAGAAAGCCCTGACCGGTCATCCCGATCAGGGCTTATGCTATCTCTCCTTACCTGGAGAGAGATAAATCAATGGTGGCGGGGAGTGGATTTAAACCACCGACACAGCGGGTATGAACCGCTTGCTCTATCGAGCTGAGCTACCCCGCCACAGATCTCACATTCTTTCTTCTCTGACGGAACCTGCCCCGTTAAACCTCGTTTAACGGCCACTGTCTCGTCAAACCTCCGACGCGGTGAACCACCCCGCCAAAGAGGTCACAATTCTATGATAACCCTCTTCAAATATCAAGCATTTTTCCCGACTAATCCGACGGCCAGGACGGAAAATTATCGACGGAAGAAGACGATGGCCAGGAGACCCAGGATGATTACAAAAGAAAGGATGTAAAAATCATTATAGGAGAAGAAATCCCGAATACGCTCCTGCAGGGTGTATGGATGCCGGATATTCTCCGATACGACGTCCCCCGAGGACTTCATCGCATCGACCTCCGTCCGTTTGAGCCGAAGATACTGGTCCGCGATCCGATAACTTACGAGCTTCTTGTCCTGGACAAGGGTCATCACCTTCCCCTCGGAGATCCCGAGGATCTGCGCCGCCTCCCGGACTGTCACGTACGGACTGGCCATCAGTGGACCATCCCCGATGCGGCCCAGTTGTCGATCTGGACCCGTTCGAATTTGAGCGCATCCCCCTCGCGGACGACAGGGATCTTCCCGGAGTTCACCAGATCCCAGATCGCCTTCTCATCGATCTCGAGATACCGGGACAAGGCCGGGACATCCATCCATTCCCCGGTCTCCTGGACTGACATGTGGCAGACCCCCTGGAAGACCGCCCCCTCGACAATATTGAGCTTGGGCGCATGAATATCGCCATGAAGGACCGCGGTGGGAAGAAGGGTCAGCAGCTTGGACACGCTCACATTCCCCTTCACGCGTCCCGAGATAATGACGTTGTCTCCATTGATGTTGGCCTCGACCTGGGCCCGCGTCCCGACCGTGAGCGTTCCCCGCACGTCGAGACTGCCCGTAAAAAGGCCATTGATCTTGAGGTCCACAGGGTCCTTGAAGGTCAGCGACCCGTTCATTTCCGCGTTGATCTCGATCGTCTTGGGCGACGACGATTCTTCCTTCTGGGGTTTTCTGTCACCAAAAGCCATAACAAGCTCCAGGTTTGATGGGTATACGAGATTAACGGGTCACTCTTTTTATAACAGAGCCCGGGGCCCGCGTCAACACAGGCAGGTCTTTTTTGGGGAACGGACCTCTCCCGCCCGTTTGTGGTAGGCCAACCCCGCGATCATGGCCGCATTGTCCATGCAAAGGTCCAGGGAGGGAAAACTCACCGTGACTCCGGATTTCCGGGCCGCCTCTTCGAGCCGGGCGCGGAGCGAACTGTTGGCCGCAACCCCTCCGCCGACCAGAAGAGTCCCGACCTTTTTCCGGCGGCAGGCCTCAAGACTTTTTTCGACAAGGACACGGACCACGCTCTCCTGAAAGGCGTGGACCACATGCTCCAGGGAGAAATCCTTCTTCCCCTGATTCTTCTGCAGATAGTAAAGGACCGCGGTCTTGAGTCCGCTAAAACTGAAATCATGGCTTCCCTCGAGGGCGGCCGAGGGAAAGCGCAAAGGATTCTCCCTGACCCCGCGGGCGAGGCGGTCAATGACCGGCCCCCCGGGATATCCCAGGTTGAGGATCCGCGCGACCTTGTCATAGGCCTCTCCTGCCGCATCATCCCGGGTCTCGCCAAAGACCTTGAAATCCGAGAAGTCCCTGATCATAAAGAGACTGGAATGCCCTCCCGAGACCACAAGGCCCACGGCCGGAAGCGGAAGTTTCTTGAACAGGGGTCTCTCGCGTCCTGTCTTTTTCTTGACCAGATAGTTCGCATAGACGTGCGCCCGGATATGGTCGACGAGGATCAGGGGTTTTCCCAGTGCAAAGCTCAGGGAATTGGCGAAAGAGATCCCGACAAGGAGGGACCCCACAAGCCCCGGCTGACGCGTGACCGCGACCGCATCAATATCCTTCAGACGCATCCCCGCGTCTTCGAGCGCCTTCATCACGACCATCTGGATGAACTCGAGCTGCCGGCGCGAGGCGATCTCGGGGATGATCCCCCCGAACTTCTGATGGTCCTTCATGCTCGAGGCGACCACGTTCGACAGGACCCGCCAGCCGTTCTCAACGACACTCGCGGAGGTCTCGTCACAGGATGTCTCAATTCCCAGGATCTTCATAGCGACGAATATACTCCCTGACCGGGATGAACTCAATCCCTTCTTTGGATAATTTTTCCGCCTGTTCCTTGAGGATCTGAAGGGTCAGCGCCCGGTCATGCCCAATGATGAGGGCATTCCCCCTTTTCCGGGCGATACGGACCGCGGAGGCGAACTGACGCTCGATGGCCCCGCGCGAATTCTCATTGTCCAGAAAGACGTCCCGACGGGAGATCCTCATCCTGAGTTCCCGGGCGACCGGGGAACAGACCGACCTGTCCGTCGTCACACTATCGACAAAGAAAAGCTTTCGCCGCTTGAGGATCCCCAGGACGACCTTCATGACCCGGGGATCTTCCGTGGCCTTGGAGCCGGTGTGATTGTTCACCCCCACGATCCCCGGCATTTCCCTGAGCATCCTCTCCAAGGTCGAACGGATGTCCGCATCCGACATCTGGGTCGTCAAATAATACCCCTCCGGATATTTTTCGTAGACCCGGTGCGGCTCGAGCGGCAGATGCAGCATAGGCTCCTTCCCTGCCTTCTGGGAGCAGGCCAGGACATCCTGACTGTACGGCAGATTGGGAAGGATCGCGACTCCAACGGGGATCGGCATCTCCTCAAGCTGGCGGCAATGACCCTTATTGTAACCCCAGTCGTCGAGGACGACGGCGATCCGCCCGACCACATCCCCCCGGGGAGGAGGCAAGACCTTCTTCTGCTCCTCCTGCTTGACCGGCGGCAGCACCGGGGTACGAGGCCGACGAGAACATAAAAGGAACCCCTGGACCGCCACAACAAGAAGGAGAGCCCAAATGATGACGGTCTGGTAGGACACGCCCCGACGGGCATCCTGCAACAACATGGGGACCTTCTTTTATTACTGCGACTGAAGGGCCCGGTACACCCGGATCCCCTTCAGGACATTGACAGCAGCCTGGACCTGATTGTCCTCTGCCATTTTCTTCTTGAGCGCCTCTTCCTTGCGGCGCTTTTCGGCCTCAACGGGGTCAGAAGACTCTTCCCCCGTCTCTATTTTGTCGAAAATACTGGCCACATCTTTCTTCTTCCCATTCTTCAGGCCATCGATGCTGGCCTCTGTCTCTTCATCCTCCAAAGGCTCCTCACCCTCCGGATAGATCCGCTCGATCACGATATCCGGCGTGATCCCGATGTCATGGATACACACCCCCGAGGGCGTGAAATACCTGCTGGTGGTCAGGCGCAGTCCGGACCCGTCGGGAAGAGGGATCACCGACTGAACCGACCCCTTGCCGAACGACTTTGTCCCCAGAACAACGCCGCGTTTGTTGTCCTGGATGGCCCCGGCCACGATCTCGCTGCCCGACGCGCTCCCCTCATTGATCAGAACCACCAAAGGCCATTCCCCAAAACCATCCTTCCCGTTATGGGAAGTGCTGACCATATCCTGCTCCGGATGCCGGCCCTTGGTCGACACGATGACCTGGCCTGCAGGCAAAAAAAGTTCACTTGTTTTGATCGCGCTGTTCAAAAGCCCGCCCGGATTGTTCCTGAGGTCCAGGACCAGGTTCTCGGCCCCCTGCTCCCGCAGACCCTGGAGAGCCTTACGCAGCTGATCGTAAGAATCCTCCCGGAACTCGACGAGACGGACATAACCGATCCCTTCTTCCAGGAGGTGAGCATCCTTCACGTCCTGGATATGGATGACCTCTCGCACGATATCGAACTCGTAGATCTTGTAATCCGATTCACGCAGCACCGTCAAATGGACCGAGGTCCCCGGCTCCCCGCGCAACTTCTTCACCGCATCGCTCAACGTGATATCGCGGGTCAGGTCCTTCTCGATCTTGACGATCCTGTCCCCCGCCTTGATACCCGCCTTCCAGGCGGGTGTGTCCTCGATCGGGGTCACAACGGTCAGAAGCCCATCCTTGACCGAGATCTCGATCCCCAGCCCGCCGAATTTCCCTTCGGTCTCGGTCTTGAGGTCCTTGAAATCTTCGGGCGACAGGAACTGACTGTGCGGGTCCAGGGAGGAGAGCATCCCGTTCAGGGCCCCGTAAATAATGTCCTTGGGCGTCTTCTCATCCACATACTCGGCCTGGACCGTCGTAAGCGCATAACTGAAAAGCTCGACCTGAGAATAAAGATCCTCTCCCTCCGCCGGCATCGCCCCAATGCCCTCGGGAACAGCCTGCTCCACTTCCGGCAGGCCAGGGACATCCTGGGTCTCCGCCTTCTGAGGCTGGGACAGGCCGGGGCCCACGAGCACGGCAACGAGGAAGAGACTCAAACCGGCCACAACAACTCTCTTAGGCATTGCTCACCTTCCTTTGGATGATCTCGTTCAATTTCTTGGGATGGGCCTTTCCGCCCATCTTCTTCATGGCCTGTCCGACGAGAAAACCGGCCGCACTGGTCTTGCCCGACCGGATCTGCTCCACAACACCGGGATTGGCCGCGAGGACCTCATCGACCACGCTTTCAAGCGCCCCCTCATCCGAGGTCTGGGCGAGCCCCCGTTCCTCGATCAGGGCCGCGACCGACTTCCCGGAGACAACGATCTCGGACAAGAGCTCCTTGCCGACCAGATTGCTGATGACCCCTTCCTCGACCTTCCGGATAAGCCCGGCCAGGTTCTCCGGGGTCAAGGCAAGGTCCCGGAGGGAACACTTGCGGTCATTGACCTCTTTCATGACCTGGACATTGATCCAGTTGCAGACCTTTTTGGCCTCGGGGTAGATCCCCACCGTGCCCTCAAAAAGATCGGCAAGGGCCGGGTCCTGCACCAGGATGGTCCCGTCGTAATCCGTGATCCCGTGCTCTTTCTTGAGGCGGGCCAGCTTCGCGAACGGCCCCTCGGGCAGGGTCTGGCGCACGGCCTCGATCTCTTCGCCCTTCAGGGTGAAGGGAACAAGATCCGGCTCGGGGAAATAGCGATAATCATGCGCCTCTTCCTTGCTGCGCATGGGGACCGTGACGGACCGGGCCTCGTCCCACAAAAGCGTCTCCTGCGTGACCTTCCCTCCGGAGAGGATCAGCCGCTCCTGGCGGGTCACCTCATGCTCGATCGCGCGCTTGACCGCGCTGAAGGAATTCATGTTCTTGAGCTCGGTCTTGGTCCCGAATGTCTCCTGTCCCACGGGACGGATGGAGACGTTCGCATCACAGCGCAGCGAGCCTTTCTCCATATCGCAATCCGAGACGCCGAGGTAGGACAGGATCAGTTTGAGCGTATTGAGATACT
>JAAYZZ010000154.1 GCA_012514595.1 Elusimicrobiota bacterium | reverse complement strand
TTGCCCTTGTAGATGTTGCCGAGGATCGACTGGTACCGGTCCAGTTCGATGAAAAAGTCATCTAGTCTCTTGTTCTGAACGACCGCCACACGCCTTTCCCCGTCGGCGATCTGGATCAATATCTCTCGTGCCACCTGTGTTCTCCTTCATAGCTTGTCCCGGACCCCGCGACCCGCGCCTATTTCTTTGTAAGAGGCGTCAGTTCGGGCGTCACGATACGGGGGGTTAAAAAGATCATCAACTCGGTCTTCAGGTCCGTCTCCTCTCGATGCTGGAACAAACGCCCCAGAAGAGGAAGATGCCCGAGGACCGGGACGAAATATTTCGTCGATTCCTTGCTGTCCTTGATGAGACCTGCGATGACCAGGGTCTCGCCATCCTTGATCATGACCGTGGTCTTCACGATCTGCGAATTCAGCTGCGGCATATCCGTCTCCTGGACCGTCACGCTCTTGCCGATGTCGGTGACCCGCGGCTCGATGTCGAGCGTGATCATCGACGCGTTATTGATGTGGGGCGTGACATTGAAGATCACCCCCGTGTCAATATAGTTCCAACCCGAGACCTGCATCTTGGCCTGCTCTTCGTTATAGGTGTAATCCGGGACTGGATACTGCGTCCCCACCTGGATCCGCGCCGGCTGGTTGTCGAGCGTCACGATACTGGGGTTCGAGACGCTCTTGGTGTTCTGTCTCTTGTCGAGAAACTCGAGCATCAGCTGCACCTGGTCGAGAGAGAGCGTCCCGTAGGTCAACGTGTTCCCGGAGGCCCTTGATGTGGTGGGAATATAGTCGTTCGTGAAACCCTGCTTCCAGGGGAACGTGTGACTGCGTCCCGGGAAGGTCGCGGTGCCCGTGATGGAGGTCGGCCACTTGACCCCGAAATTCTCGTCGTTCTGCAGGGCCGTCTCGATGATCTTGGCCTCGATGAGGACCTGCGGGGTCACGGCATCGAGGGAGGCCACCACCTCACGTACCACCTGCAGGTTGCTCAGAATGTCCGTCACGATCACGACATTGGTGCGCTTGTCATGGTTGACGCTCCCTTTGGCGCTCTTCATCTTCTCGATCGCCTTGGCGACATCCTCGGCCTTGGCGAAATTGAGGATGAAGGTCTCGGTCGACACCGGCTCCTGCTCGGAAAGGACCCGGGCATCCTCCCGCCGCTTCTTGAGATTCTCGACGGTGGTGACCATGATGATCGACCCCTTCTGCTCATAGCTGTAGCCATAGGTCGAGAGGATCACGTCCAGCGCCTTCTGCCACGGCACCTCCTTGAGCTGGATCGTCACCTGCCCCACGACCTCGGGACCGGTGATGATATTGACCCCGCTCTTGTAGGCCAGGACCTTCAGCACATTCTTGATATCCGCTTCACGAAAATCGAGAGAGACAAGGCCCGACTCCGTCATGTCGAGCTGCATGGCCCCGGGACCCGCGGCCTCTCCTGCGACAGGGGCTACTGCCTCCTGGGCAGAGGCCACCGCCACCCCGGAAAAAACGACAAAGAACACCAGCCATATCCCTCGGAACATTTAGTCCTCCTTTTTTAGACGAAGTTCCGTTTCCTGCCCGTCCCTGATCAGAACGACGCTGTCCGAAAAAATGCGGTCCACCTGATAGGCCCCGAGCATCTGTCCCGGGGTCATGACCTCCCCGTTGATGATGGCGACCCCCTGTTCCCCTCCGGACATGATGCCCTCCAGGGCCATCTCGCTCGCCGAGAAGTTCACCTCGTAATTGATGATAGCGCCGCTGTCGCTCACCAGGGGCCAGAAGGGATCGCGCTGGCCGTGCGGATCATAAACACAGGGCTCCTGCGCCACCCCAACGGATGACACAAACAAGAGAACGGCCAAAAGACCCCAACGACGCATATCACTTCTCCTTCAGCAAAAGCCGCATCTCCAGAATGATCCGATGCCGGCGGGAATTCGACTTGTCCGCCGAGATCGACAGCTTCCTTAACTGCCAGAACAACCCGTCCTTTTCAAGACGCTCGAGGAACCGTCCCAGATCATGATACCCGGCCTCCAGGGAGACCTGGACCGTCTGCCCGAAATATTTTCCTTCTCCGACCTCTAGGACCGGCTCGGTCTCGGGGGGCTGCGGGATGATCTGATCGACCTTGATCCCGAGGGCCTGGGCCGCATCCGTCAGGGACTTGAAGACCGCCGACAGGTCATCACGCTGTTTGACCATGGCTTCGAAACCTCGGACCTCCGCCCGTGAACGCTCGAGGACCCGGACAAGTCGCTCGAACTCTTGGCTGTTCTTGGCCAGGGACGCGAGATCGGAACGAAGAACCCCGGCCTTCCTCCCGACGGAGACGAAGGCGCCGATCTGGGGACGCAGGATGAAAACGATATCGATCAGGACCAGGGCCAGAAGGGCCGCTGAAAAATGCAACAGGAACTGCTGCCCGGAAAACCCTTTGATCTTATCGAATAGCTGTCTCATTTCCGGCTCTTTTTCTTCTTTTTCTTTTTTCCCTTCGTACCCTCGGTCGTGACCTGGATCAGCCTCTGCGCCTTGAGCGCAAAATCAACGACCGGGACCGAGAATCCCTCACGTCTCTGGATCGCGTCCACGGCGATCCCGCCGAAAAAGTTCTCGACCATCGAGGATGCCTTGAGGGCCGCGACAAAATCTCCCGTGATCACCATCTCATTCTTAGTTTTAGAGACGGCGCTCCCATAGATCATCAGAATGTCCTTGTCATAGACAAAACCCCGTAACCAGACCCCCTGGGGAACGCTGTCCGAGACTTCGTTCAGGAACCGCGTCCAGGACACGGGCTTTGCCGGCATCAAAGGCTTCACAGCGAGAAGTTTTCCGTCGAGAACGGCCTGCTCATCCAGGACCGCATCGACCTTCTGACGCTCTGTGCCCAACGAGGACCAGCGCATCCGGAGAGCGGCATGATCCGCCATCCGCCACAGCATCCCCAGTCCCACCAGAAGATGAAGCGCGAGAAAGAAACCCACAACAGCCACGAGGATCCCGACAATGACCTCGCGGGCAGGACCATCCCCGGGCCCGCCGAAGAGCGAGGCCCTGGGCCTGCGATCCTTTTCTGGTATGAGATCAACCCTGATCATATCCCCCCACTGCAAGTCCAAGGGCCAGGACAAAGGCCGGCCCGCGCTGCCGGACCGTCTCCCGAACTGTCGGATCGGAGATCTGGATCTGCTCAAAAGGATCCCAGGATAGCGCGGGAAGCCCCAAACGGTCCTCAAAGGCTCCCACGATCCCCGGGAGCATACTGCCGGGCCCGGTCAGAACGACCCGTTCGATCATCACGTTCTTTTCGGTCGCAAAATAATCCAGGGAAAGACGCACTTCTCCGATCAAATTCGAGATCATGGGCTTGGCCGCCTGGGCAAGATCGCCCCCTCCCTCGTCTTGTCGGGGCCGATCCATCACTCCCCAGGCCTCGGCCAAAGAAACCCCCTGGATATTCCCAAAAGCGCGGACCACATCCTGGCTCCCCATGAAAATATCACGACTGAACCGCGGGCCTTCCCGCATCATGATCAACAGGGTGCTGATGACCTCCCCGACATGAACGATCGCCTGCGCTCCCGGTCCTCGGCCCTCGGGGTCCGGAGAGAACACCAGGAACGCATTGGCAAGCGCCACAGGCCCCATGGTCATCCCGGCCAGGGATACAGCACCCTCCCGAAAGAATTTCTGACGGGCCTCAACGATCTCCTTCTTTGCGGCCGCCACAAGCACCGTCATGCGCCTGCCGGTCCCGTGCGGGTCGAGGATCACCGTATCCATATGGATCGTGTCTTTCGGGAACGGGAGATACTTATCCGCCTCGATGGCCATGGCCCGACGGAGCTCTTTCGCAGGCATCCGGGGCATATCCAGATAACGAACGAGCGTTCCGCGTCCGGACAACGCCACGAGGACATCGCGTTCCGTCATGTCCGGCTGCCATCCCGACACAAGCTCCTTCAGCACCGATTTCTCATCCTGGCCCGCCATGGTGGAACAAAAACAACGAACGAGCTCGTAGCGGTCCTTGACAAGAGAAAGTTCAACAGCCCGGCAGGAAGACTCGGTGAGATCAAGACCGATCACAGGCCCTTCGGTCTCCGGAGGAAGGCGTCTTTTGATGAACTGAAGATAACGCTGAAGGATAGAATTCACCATAAAATATGAATTTAATATATCAAAGTTTTTAACAACAAAATATATAAATTTAAGGTTTAAAAGGTCGACAGGGGGCAGCGCCAGGGGCTGGGGCCTGCAAAAGAAAGGGACAAAAAAAAGGGAGAGGCTTTTTGCCTCTCCCTTTCAAGCATATTCTCACGAACCCAACCTATCCCGCGACAACAACCCCTTCTTCCAACTTTCCGCCTGTCGTGAACGTGTATGTCTTGGTGGCCTGGGATCCATCCGCCGGCGTTGCAACGATACTGTAACCCGTGCCGTCCGCGTTCCATGTGCAGGTGAAGGAATACGTGTTAAACGTCGCCCCTTCAGCGCAATAATCGACCGAAAGATAAGGATTGTCTCCATCGGTCAGATCGGTCGTGGCCGTAGGATAATCGCTATCATTGGCCGACGCGAAGGTCTCGGCCGCCATGGCGATGTTGCGGGCCGTATTCTTGGCCAGGGCTTCCTGCGACGCGACCTTTGCCTTCATGAGGTTGGGGATAGCGATCGCGGCCAGAAGCGCAATGATCGCCACAACAATCATGATCTCAACTAAAGTAAAACCTTTCTTATTCATAGTAGCCTCCTTGTGTTTGTTGCATACGGACGGACGCATCAAGAAGGCGGGAGGAAAGGACATGAAAAGAGGAATAATGCCGTTCTTTGCTTTCTCCCTGCCGACGCCGTCCCTTTCTCCGGACCTCGCGCTTCACCCCCTTTCTGTCATCTCCTTCGCGGTCCCGAACAGGAAGATTATATTATAAAACATCCTGTTCACAGCCCCGTAGACCCGAAGGGCTTGCGAGCACTCCAAATATATCACCCCTTTCGGGGAAAGTCAAAGTACCCCGATCAAAATCTCGAAGGCGAGATCATCTGCCGTTCCAGGAGAGATTTCTTTTTATCCAAGGACACCATATCACGCCTCAAACGATCGACATCGGCCTGAAGTTTGGCCTGCCGATCCAGAAGTTCCTTCTGCGTGGCCTTCTGGGCCTGGCGCAAGGGCTGTTCAGCCGCCTCATTATCCTCCGCCGTGGCGACCTTTTTCTCGATCTGCGCGATCTCCTCCTCGAGGCGTGCCCGTTCCGCCTGACAGGCCTCCACGTCCTTGCGCAGGGACAGCACTTCTTCAGGCCCGGAGGCCGGAGGCAGAGCTGCCACAGCGGCCTCGGCATCTCGAACGCTCCCCTGAAGATCTGCCACCTCTTTACTGATCGCAGCAACTTCTGCCTCTGAGAAAAACGCCTCTCCCGGCGAACGCCGCCTGAGCTGTTCCAGATCGGCCATGGCCTCGCGTATCTCCCGATCAAGCTGGTCACGGGCCTGGGCCAAGGCCTGCACGTCTTTTTCTTCGCGAAAAGCCGCGCCCTGAGAAGATTCCGAAAGAGACAAGGCCCGCTGCTTCAGTTGCGCGAGTTCCCGATCCACACCGAGAGTGGCCTCCTCCCGTTCCCGGACGGTCTGCTTGGCGCCCTCCAGTTCCTGCTGCAGCCGCGAAAGGGCCTCTTCTTCGGCCATGACCTCCTGCCGCTTTTTGTCATGCTGGGACTGAAGGGCCAGGAGTTCCCGGTTGAGCGTATCCTGTGTTTCGCGCACCTGACGGACCTGTTCCTTGAGCGCCGAAACCTTCTGGCGCGTGGCATCGTTCTCCCTCTCCAGGACCCGATTGCGATCGATCAGGGCCGCAACACTGCCCTTGAGTCCGGAGAGCCCCTGCGTCACCTGGTCCTCGGGAGGCTGGGCCTGCGCCGCCGGGATCATCAGGATCAAAATACCCAACACCCATGGATATGTTCTGATCTTCATAGTCTCCTCATTGTATCGCCTGCGTGAGATTGACGATGGGCAAAAACAGCGCCATCACGATGAACCCGATCACGATCCCCAGGAATCCGATGATGACAGGCTCGATGAGGCTCGTAAGCCCGCTCACCGCCGCATCGACCTGGTCATCGAAGAATTCCGCCACTTTGTTGAGCATCCAGTCGAGACGCCCGGTATTTTCCCCCACCGAGACCATCCGCGTCACCATCGAGGGGAACACCCGGCTGCGCGAGAGCGGCTCCGAGATGCTCTTGCCGGACTTGACCTCCTCGATCACATTCTCGATGACTTCCTCAAGGACCCGGTTGCCGATCGTCCGGCAGACAATATCCAGTGACTCCAGAATCGGGACCCCGCTCTCAACGAGCACGGCCAGCGTGCGCGAAAAACGGCTGATCGCCACCTTCGAGATCAGGTCCCCGAAGATCGGGATCCGCAGCAAAAGTCCATCGATCGTACGGCGGCCCAGAGAGGTCCTGGCAAAGAGAAATCCTCCTCCAAGAACAGCCATGATCCCTGCGACAATGACCGCGAAATACATCCGGAACCCGTCGCTAAAATCCATGAGCGCCTGCGTCAAGCCGGGAAGGTCCTGATTGAGGGAATCATAGATCCCCTTGAAGGTCGGCACGACCTTCAGGATCAGGACCGTGGTAATGACCAGCGCCATCCCGACGATCACCGCCGGATAAATGAGCGCGGAGCCGACCTTTCGTTTCAGCTTGGCGGATTTCTCCATGTAGGTCGCCAGGCGGTCCAGGACCTTGGCCAGGACGCCGCCGGTCTCCCCCACCCGGAGCATGTTCACGAAGAGACGGTCAAAGACGCGCTCGTGTTTGGCAAAGGCCGCGGAGAGGCTCGTCCCCAGGTGGATGTCCTCCTTGATCGAGGCGATGATCTTGCGAAAAGACGGGTTCATCGCCTGCTCCTCGAGGGCCTCGAGGGTCTGGATGATCGGGATCCCCGCATCGATGAGGGTCGCCATCTGACGCGCGAACAGGATCACGTCATCCACCTTGACCGGACGGTCGCCGCCGATCGACATCTGAAAGACCGTCCCTGCGCCTTCTTCGCGGACATCCAGAACGATCAGGTTCCTTCGACGGAGTTCGTCGATCACATGGGCCTCATCAGGCGCCACGATCTTTCCCGTCACATCACGGGCGTCCTGGTTCTTGGCAACATACCGGAACGTAGCCACTAATCGCCCTCCTTGTAAAAGGCCTTCAGGGCCTTGTGGATCTCGGCCTTGGTCGTAATGAACATCGCGATCCGGAACCCGACCAGACGCGAGACCTCTTCGCGAGCCGCCTCATCGAGGGGATTACAGACCACCACGCTCAGGACCGACCCGATCCTGTCCAGCGGTACCAGCTGATACCGACGGGCGACCGGCGCAGGGACAAGGGCCAGGACCTCGGGAGGGACCTGATAACGCGTGACCGCGACATAGGGCATGTTGCACTGCACAACGAGCGCGGTCACGATGTCCATCTCGGTCACGTAGCCCAGGCCCACCAGGATCTCGCCGATGAACCCGCCCCCTTCGCTCCGCTGCCGTGTCAGGGCCTCCTCCAGCTGGGCGGGCGTGATCGTCTGTCTCCGGACCAGGACCTCCCCGATCAAATATCTTTCGCCGCAGGCTCTCTTCATGACCGGCTCCTTTTCAATCCTCGGCCGCGACCCTCAGGACCTCTTCGAACGTCGTCAGCCCTTCGGTCAGATGATCGATCGCATCATCCCACAGGGTCCGCATCCCCTGGTTCTTCACCGCATACTCCTTGATGTCATCCGCCGAACGCCCCTCCAGAAGAAGCTCCCGGATCCCGTCGTCCAGAAGAAGGATCTCGGTCACTCCGAAACGGCCCAGATAACCGGTCTGACGGCAGCGGTCGCATCCCCTCCCGGCATAGAGCTTCGTCCCCGGAGGGACCTTCCCCTGGAACCGCCGCAGGGCCTCCTCGGGAATATCCACCGGTTCCTTGCAGTGCGGACAGATCTTCCGGCACAGCCTCTGGGCGCAGACGAGGATCAAGCTCGAGGCGACCAAGAACGGCTCCACATCCATATCGACCAGGCGTGTCACCGCCCCCGCCGCATCATTGGTGTGCAGCGTCGAAAGGACAAGCTGTCCGGTCAGGGAAGCCTTGATGGCGATATCCGCGGTCTCGTTGTCCCGGATCTCTCCGACCATGACCACATCCGGGCTCTGACGGAGGATCGAGCGCAGGGACGAAGCGAAGGACAGCCCGATATCCGACCGCACCTCGATCTGCGTCACCCCCTCGACGAGATATTCCACAGGGTCCTCAACGGTAATAATGTTCCGGTCCACGCTGTTCAGCTGGTTGACGATGGAATAAAGGGTTGTCGATTTTCCGCTTCCCGTCGGGCCCGTCACCAGGAGCATCCCGAACGGCCGCTGGATCGCCTCGTCCAGGATCTGGATGGAGCGCGGCGAAAAACCCAGATGGGCCAGGCCGACCGACAGATTGGAACGGTCGAGAATGCGCATGACGACCTTGGGGCCATGGCTCGTCGGAAGAATGCTGACGCGAAAATCCACCTCCTTGGCCCCCAGGCGCATCTTGAACCGGCCATCCTGCGGGGTCTGGGTCGTGGTGATATCGAGCCGCGACATGATCTTGATACGGACGACGACCGCCCCCCGGCTCTCCCGCGGGATCTCGAGGACATCCTCCAGGACCCCGTCGACACGATAGCGGACCCGCATATCCTTTTCCGAAGGGTCCAAATGGATATCCGACGCCCGCTGACGCAGCGCCTCCTTGATGATCAGATTGACCATCCGGATGACCGGTGCCTGGTCACCCACCTCCGCATCCGGGGCCGCGGCCTTTCCCTCGGAGATGATCTCGAAATCCCCGACGTCAATGGTCTTGCTGACATCCGCGACCGATCCCTCCTGGGGGGTCCCGTAAAGACGGCTGATGGCCTCCTCGATCTGGACAGGGGAACCCATCACGACGTCCACATTCTTTCCGGTGATATCCCGGATATCATCGATCGCCGCGATGTTCAGGGGATCGACCAGGGCCACGGTGAGGGTGTCACCCATCATGCTGAGCGGAACGAACCGGTGCTGCCGTGCGAGTCTCTCGGGGATCACGTCCACCAGTCTATCGTCGGACTTGAACTTGCGCAGGTCGATGGAAGGGATATGAAGTTC
>JAAYZZ010000153.1 GCA_012514595.1 Elusimicrobiota bacterium | reverse complement strand
TCTATCATGCGGAAAGACGAGATTTTTATTACCAGGGTGGACAGGGACAAGCTTGTTTTTATCATCGAGAAGACATTTTCTCGAAATCATGAGGACCGGTTTCTTTTGAAGAAGCTGGAAGACGAGTTGAAACGCGCGCATATCGTTGATCCGAGAGAGATCCCCCCGGACGTGATCACGATGAATTCCAAGGTCTGTATTAAGGACCTGGATACGGGGGAGGAAGAAGAGGTCGTCCTGGTCTTCCCGGGCCGTGCGAATTTCGAGGAGGGCAAGATCTCGGTTCTGGCCCCTGTTGGGATGGCCTTGTTGGGTTATCGGGTCGGCGATGTCATCGAGTGGGAAATGCCCCGGGGTATCCGTCGCCTGAAGGTCAAGAAGGTCCTTTATCAGCCCGAGTCCTGTAGTGAGGACCTCGACTAGCGGGCTGATCAGCCAGAGGGGGGTCATCATGCTGGTGAGGCAGGGGCGAAGACGGTTCTGTTTGAGGCCTCCGAGGGGCCTGCAGTTCGTTTATGTGCACGGCAAAGGACTTTCTCTTTTTGCGCGGAAGACTTTCGCAGCAGGGGAAAAGGTCATCGGGATGGAGGGGGAGGTCGTCCGGGCGCGATCATCTTCGCCAGAGGCCGTCCAGTTCGACGAGGATCATTTCATTGATACGGACCGACTTGTGGCGGGTGATTTCATCAACCATTCTTGCGATCCCAATATGAAGGCCGATCTCCCCCGACGGCAGTTTGTCGCTATCAGGAGGATAGGGAAGGGCTCGGAAATAACGTATAACTATCTGACGACGGAATGGGACATGAAGGCGTTTGGTACGGATTTCAGGTGTCGATGCGGTTCGGATGACTGCGTCGGTTTCGTCCGGGGGTTCAAGTACCTCGACCGGCGGCAACGAGAGAGGCTGAGGCCGATCCTGTCGCCTTTCCTTCTTTCCAAGCTTGCGTGAAGGTCAGGCGTGACGGCTGGGAGCGGCGGTACGCGGGATTTCTTTGCGAACTTGTATCTTTTTCTACTCCTAATTATGGTATATTGATTTCCCTGCTCGAGGAGTTCTTGAGAGCCAACATGTCGTTCACGCAAGGAGGGGCTGTGAGGTTTTTCTCTGTTTGTTTCTTCTCTTTTTGGATCCTTTCCGTTCCCCTTCACGCCGATGTCAATCCCCTACTAGAGTCCGATGTCCGATATGATGCCGTCGAAGTTGTCGCGGTCCACTCGACGGATACGATCGTTCTGAAGGAGGGGGCTGTCGTGGGATTGATCGGTCTTAAGGGGGTGACGGCCCGCAGGACGGACTATCGGGAGACCGACGAGCACGGATTCATTGTCCGTCCGGATGATCCCCGAACGCCCCCGGAGGAAAGGGCGGTCCGTTCCGTTGAGGATCTGATTGTCGGGAAAAAAGTCCGGCTTGAGTTCGATGCCAAGCGCCGGGATCCCGACGGACGCCTGATGGCGTATGTGTATCTCCCCGACGGGAGGATGGTGAACGCCGAGGTCCTTCGTGCAGGGCATGCGGACCTGTCCATCCGTCCGCCGAATGTCAGAGAGACCGAGGCCCTGCGCCAGGCCTATCGTGAGGCCCGGGAAGAGATGCGGGGGCTTCAGGGGGAGTGGTGAGCCCATGACGCTCGAAAGAGATGTCCGTGACAATCTTTTGAAGGCAAGGATTCGGCCCAAAGGAGCCCGTCTTCTTGTCGGCGTCTCGGGAGGGGCCGATTCCATGGCGCTCCTGACGGCGCTTGTTCTCTTGCGTCAGGAATACGCGTGGGAGATCGTCGTGGCCCATTATGATCATGCCCTGCGGAAAGGGTCCGTCAGAGACAGGGTTTTCGTCGAGAAATACGCCCGTCGCCTGGGGCTTCGGAGCGTGTCTGGCGTCCGTAAAGGAACGCTCCCTTCCAAAGGGTCCATTGAAGACTTCGCCCGCCAGAAGCGGTACGCTTTTTTTCTTTCCCAGATGCGAAAGACCGGGGCCGATGCCTTGGTCCTGGCGCACACCCGTGATGATCTGGCCGAGACCGTGCTCATGCGGATCCTGCGGGGTACGGGCCTCGCGGGTCTGCGCGGGATGGCGCTCCGCTATGACGGATGGGGGTATCCCCTGTTGCGACCCCTCCTGACCGTCTCTCGGGAACGGATCGAGGGGTTTCTCAGGGCGCAAAAGGTCGGTCACCGGGAGGACCCGACGAACCGGTCGATGGATTTTTTCAGGAATCGGGTCCGTCGGGATCTCATTCCGTTCCTTGAAAAGGGATACGCGACCGGGATCAAGGACCGGTTGTGCGATCTGGCCGAGACCTCCGGTGAGGACCATGCCTTTATTCGGGCGGAGGCCGCACGGGCGGTCTCCCGTGTCACGCGGCGCGTTCCGCGCGGGATCCTTGTCCGCGGGCATCTTTTTTCTGGTCTTCCCTCGGCCCTTCGGCGGGAAATGGTCCGGTGCGTTCTTGAAGGGGTGCGAGGGGATCTCAAGGCCGTGACCCTGGGACAGGTCCGTTCGTTGGAAGAGTCTTTGATGGGGCAGGAGGTCCGCGGACTGGTCCTGCCAGCCCGCATCGGGATCGAGAGGAAAGGGGCGGACAGCCTTCTGTTCAACAGCGCGGATAGGCTTTGAAGAGATAAAACTCCCCCTTGAGCTATTGTCTCTTTGTCGATAGAATACTGGCCATTCTATGAGGACATTCTTTCTTTTTTTTCTGGTCCTTCTTGTGCTGTCCCCGACTGTCCGGGCGCAGGGAGCTGCCGACGGTCCGCAGAAGGAGTTTTACGACGACGGACAGCTTCATCGGGAGAGGGTGTATGCCGGTGGGCAGCTGAACGGTCCGTTCCGTGAGTACTATCCCGATGGAAGGCTTTTGAGCGTCGGGACCTACCGTAATGATCGTCTGGAGGGCGGTTATAAATCCTATTATGAGAACGGGAACCTGTTCATCGAACGGACCTATGTGAACGGGGCCCAGCATGGGGTCAGCCGCGAGTTCTTCGAGACCGGGGATCCCAAAAGTGTCGAGACCTACCGCTACGATGTCCTCGATGGGCCGGCCAAGTATTTTTATGACGATGGGACCCTCAAGTATGCGATGGAATTCCGTAACGGCCAGTTGAACGGGGAAAGCCGCGAGTACGGTGAGGACGGGATCCTCGTTGGGATCGTCAACTACAAGGACAATGAGGTCAACGGCGAAACAAAAGAATTCCTGCCGAACGGGACCCTTTACGCGTCCTGGGCCTACCGCAATGGTGTCAAGGAGGGGGCTTCCCAGGTCTTTTATGACAATGGACGGAAGGAATGGGAGCTCACTTTCAAAGACGGGGAGATCACAGGGCCTGGAAGGAAGTTCTTCCGCAACGGCAAGGTGGCTCTCGAGGCGGATTATCTGAACAATCAGTATCACGGGGCGGTCCGGGAATTCCTGGAGAGCGGTCGCATGAAGAGCGAGTGTTCTTATCAGGAAGGCCAGCGCCATGGTCTTTGCCGGGAGTATCGGCCCAATGGAAAATT
>JAAYZZ010000152.1 GCA_012514595.1 Elusimicrobiota bacterium | reverse complement strand
GGCGTCAGTTCCGTGAACGTGGCCCAGACCGCCATCTACAAAGGCCGGCCCACCCTTATCAAGACCGCTATTGTTGATATCGATCTTTTCAACGAAGGTCAACGAGAAGCCTCCACGATCGCCGCGGTCCGAAAAGCCCTCGCCGGTTTTGAAACGCGCCAGGCCGACATTATTTGTGTCCTCGGAACCCGGTTCACCATTACCGAGAGCGTTGTTCTTCCCATCATGCCGGAGGACGAGATCCCTGATGCCGTACGGCTGGAGCTGGCCCAGTTACGACATTTCAATCTCGACAAGCCGATCATCGATCACCAGATCGCGGGGACCGTCTCTGAAAAGGGGGTGGAGAAGATGACCGTGGTGGCCGCGGCGGCTTCCCAGTCCTCGGTGGATGCGGTCCTGTACAAATTCCTTCCCCCGAGAGGGCGGCCCCTGGTGGCGGTCGACCCTTCGGTGATGCAGGAGGCCACCTGCGGCCTTGAGGTGAACGCGATCATCCCGCTTTCCATCGCGATCGAGAATGTCATCCAGAAATCCAAGTTTAAACTGAACGAGACGGTCGCCATCCTTGAGATCGGTACCCTTTCGGCGGAGCTCAACATCTATCGCAATTCGCGGCTCGAGTTCTCGCGTGCGATCCCGGTCTCGGGGTTCGACTTTACCAAAAGCCTGACCGAAGCGTTCTTCTCCAATGCGGGGAAGGTGGAGCTCACCCTTGAAGAGGCCGAAAGCATCAAGCGCAAATATGGCATCCCTTCACCGACGGACGACTTCATCGTGTATGACAAGATCACGGCCGCGCAGATCACGGCCCTTTTGCGGCCCAAGCTCGAACAGCTTGCCGGGGAGGTCTCGCGTTCGTTCGATTTTTATTTCGAGAAGATGCAGACCTCCAGGATCGATCGCCTGATCGTCTTCGGCGGTGGGGCGAAGATGAAGGGCCTTGCGGAGTTCTTGTCGGTCGAGACGGGGATCCCTGTGCATCTGGGGAATCCGGTCCAGGATGTGGAGATGCTGTTCGAGGGGGTGGTCCGCGACAGCGAGGAGGCGCAGAAGCTCGTCCAGGCGATCGGGGCCTCCCTGGGGAATCCCAACGGGATCAATCTGATCCCGGAGCATCTCCGCGACCTGAAGGGCAAGACGTTCCGAAGAAAGATCATGACCGGGGTGGGACTGCTGACGCTCTTCGTCTTTTCCATGGTTTATCTCGGACTTCTTTCCGAGAAAGTCCGTGAGGAGGGGGCCCTGGCGGAATTAAAAGCCGATTATTCCATGATGCTTCCCAAGGTGCGCGATCTTAAAAGGGACCTCGAGGTCAGGACGCTGATCGCGAGTCGTCCTGCCTGGGATATCCTGTTCAAGTATTTGACCCTCCTGCCAGAGAATGTTTACCTGAAGAGCCTGGTCTTGAATCAGGACAGGGTCAGCGTTGCGGGTTTTGTCGTCGGGAATGACTCGGGGGTTCTGACCGCGCCCGTTGAGATCGCCAAAGATCTCGACAAGGGGATCCTGGACCGCGTGAATCTGGTCTCCAAGAAAGAGACGACGATCGGGACCGAATTCCAGATCGAGGGAAGGTTGGGCAAATAGGGACAATGATGGGCACATCTTTTAAATTGCTCAAGGTTCGGGTGAACAAGAGGCGTCTGTTCCAGGCCGGGATCGCGGTCGGAATGGTCGGACTTCTTTTTGTCGTCGGGATTGTTCTGATGGGGCCTGTTCGGGCGACCGCTCTTGCCAAGGTCCGTCAGCAGTGGTATCGGGAGCAGATGAGCGTTCTCAAAGTTCTTCTCAAGCAGACTCCGAAAGAAACCCTTCCGGTCCGGCTCATCCCCGCTTCAAGGGTTTCGGCTGTGATCGAGACCATGATCCAGATCGGGAGGGATCATGGAATAGATTTTATATCGCTGAAAGCCGAGGATATCCGGGCAGATCCCAGGACCCAGTGGCCCGTCGCCCCCGTCGTTATGATCGCCGACGGAGACTATCGGGATATCGGGGCCTTTCTTTCGGAAGTGTGTTATCTTTCCGAGGGGGTTCTGGATATCCGGAAGATCGACCTGAAGGCCCTGAGGACCGATCTGGCACGGGTTCGGGCCAGCGTGGAGATGGCCCTTTTTGTGACAAAGCCATGATCAAAGACCAAAAGAAACAGCTTGTATTCTCGATTCTTCTCATCGCAGGTTCTGCGGGGGTTTCCCTTGGGCTTCCGGCCGCTCTCAAGAGCGTCCCCCTGGCTATTGAACTGACCGACGATGAAGTCGAGCCTCCAGAAAAGAAAGAGGTCTCTTTTCTTCTGGGAAAACTGAAGCCGATCACGGGCCCTGCCCACGGACAGGCGTGGGGGGATCGAAATCCTTTTGATCTTTCTTCTGTCCAGGGCGTCTCCCAGCCGATAGTTCAGCCTGTGGAGCCCGTCCTCCTCCCCAAGGCGGACCCCAAGAAATATTCCCTGCAGGGGATCCTGTGGAACGAGGACAAGCCGAGCGCGATCATCAACCAGAAGGTCGTCGGTGTCGAGGAAAAAGTGGCGGACGCCGTGGTCCGCGATATCCGGACGGATGAGGTCATCATCTCCTACGGCGAAAAAGACTATCGGCTCTCGATGAAACCGTGATCTTCAGGGTCCTGGATCCTTCCTTCCCCCAACCCCCACAATCTGCCAGCCTTTTCATGAGACTTTTCAGGATGATCGAGACAAGAGGTGTCTTTTTTCTCCTATCGAGAAGCCACGGGGGCCTTCTCAAAAACAGCTTGACATTCGAGGCGGATGACCATTATTATTGGCATATGCTACTAAATGCGTTTTGGCTTTTGAGGAGATATCATGTCACGGCCCTGTAAGCGTCGCAGGATCTGCCTGGACCTGAAAGCATATCGTTTTAAGCCCTGTGGGGTCCCTGATAAGGATTTTAAGGAGATCGTCTTGGAAGCGGACGAATTGGAGGCCCTGCGTCTGGCCGACAGGGATGGTCTCTACCAGGAGGAGGCGGCTTCGAGCATGGGGGTCTCGAGGCAGACGTTCGGAAATATTATTGAGCGAGCGCGGTACAAAGTTACGTCCGCCCTGGTGGAGGGTCTGTCTTTGAGGATAAATTGCCCGAGGGTCACGGGATCCAGGAGAAAATGATGGAGGGCAGTCTGATGGAACGCGAGAAGAGCCGGATCGCCGAGAAGGCCCGGGACTACTATTTGGGGAAGACGGGACAGCGCTTCAACTGTGCGCAGGCTGTTGCGCTCGCCTTCGCGGAGAAGGGGGACGTGTCCCCGGAGGAGGTCCGGGGCTATTCGGCTATGGGGGCCGGTCGCGCTCCGGATGGCGTCTGTGGTGCGCTCTTTGCGGCCCAGGCCATTGCACGGCGAGAGACCGGGAGGGAGAACGGGCTTCTGATGGACTTCTTCAGGGAACATGCCGGCGGGGTCCGTTGTCGCGAGATCCGCCGCGCCGGACAGTTCGCCTGTGTGGATTGTGTGGAGCTTGCCGCCGCATTCGCCGATCGCACAGTCGAAGGGGATCGGACGGAATAGAAGGGGTTCATTCGAAGGCGTTCGGAACGATAAAAGGAGAGGGCATGCTTCACAAGTGGTTGTCGGTCGCGATGAATTATCCCCGACGGGTAATGGCCGTGGTCGGGGTCCTGGTGGTTCTGGCACTTTTGCAGTTCCCGCGGATGGCCGTGGACACGGACCCTGAGAATATGTTGCCGGCCAGCGCCCCGGTCCGAGTCTTTGATCGCGCGGTCAAAAAGGAGTTCGCGCTTTATGACCAGATCGTTCTGGGGGTGGTGAACCGCGAGGATCCCGACGGGGTCTTTAATGTTTCCACGCTCAAGAAGATCTACGACCTGACCGGGAGGATCAAGGAGATCCCCGGCGTTATGCCCTACGAGCTCGTGTCTTTCTCGACGAAGGACAACGTTCTTCAGGACGGGATCGGGGCGGTCCGTTTTACCTGGCTGATGGAAGAGCCTCCAACGACCAGGGAAGAGGCCCTGGCGATCCGCGCCGAGGCCGAGGATCATCCGATGTTCCGGGGGAGCGTCGTCTCTGAGGACGGGCAGATGCTGGCCCTTTATATTCCCCTCGAGAAAAAGTCCCTCAGCTATGAGGTGGCCCAGGCGGTCCGCAAGATCCTTAAGGAGGAGCAGGGACCCGAGGAATACCACATCACCGGGCTTCCCGTCGCAGAAGACCAGTTCGGGGTGGAGATGTTCAAACAGATGGCCATCTCTGCGCCGCTCGCCGGGCTCGTTATCTTTCT
>JAAYZZ010000151.1 GCA_012514595.1 Elusimicrobiota bacterium | reverse complement strand
TTGCCTGTGTGGAGGCGGTAGAGGACATGCTCGCCATCATGGCCCAGGTCTTTGGCGGGGTCACCCTCAACCGGGATTTCCTCAAGGCGCGTGTGAACGCTGAGTATTTCTTCAGTGTCGATGTCCTCGACTATCTGGTGAAGAAGGGCGCGACCTATCGCGAGGCGCACGACACGGTCGGCATCATGGTCAGGGAGTGTCTGGACAAGGGCGTTTCCTTGAAGAGCCTGAGCGCGAAGGAGCTCAAGAAATTCTCGCCGCTCCTGGGCGAGGATGTGAAGAAGCTTTTGAATGCCGAGGCCTCGGTGAGAGGGAAGAGATCGCTAGGGTCCACGAACCCGACACTGGTCAAGGCCGAGATCCGGAAGTGGAAGAAGAGATTGAAATAGGCACTAGACACTGGGCGCTGGACACTAGAAGAGAGAAAGCGAAAAGGATAAAAAGCGAAAAAGCGAAATAAGAAGGCAGTTTTTTCTGATCTTTCTTTCTCCTTTTCGCTTTTTCTTTCTTTCGCCTTTCTAGTGCCTGGTGGCAAGTGCCCAGTGCCATAAGAAACAATATGAACAAACATCCCATCCACGATTTTCAGTACAAGAACGGCGAGCTCTATTGCGAGGGCGTGAAGGTGTCTGCGGTCGCGAAGAAGACCGGTACGCCTGTCTACATCTACAGCCACAAGACGCTCGTCGAGCATGTGGAGAAGATCCGCGAGGCCTTCCGTGAGGTGAACCCCATCATCTGTTACGCCATGAAGGCGAACAGCAATCTCGCGGTCCTCAAAACCCTTGTGAGTGCGGGGACGGGATTTGACATCGTGTCCCTCGGGGAGCTCAAGAAGGCCGGGATGGTCGGTGCGGACATGAAAAAGGTCGTGTTCGCCTCTGTCGGAAAGACGGATGAGGAGATCATGGAGGCCATCAAGGCCGGGATCCTTCTTTTTAATGTGGAATCCAAGCCCGAGCTCTTGAACATCGAGCGCATCGCCGGGAAGATGAAAAAGAAGGTGCGGGTGGCGCTCCGTATCAACCCGGATATCGATGCCCCGACCCACGAAAAGATCAATACCGGGAGCCTCAAGAAGAAGTTCGGGATCGACCTTTGCACCGCCCGCGAACTTTTTGTGGGGCAGAAGGCGTTCAGAAATCTGACCCTGAACGGGGTCCATATCCACATCGGATCCCAGATCACCAAGGCCGAGCCGTTCATGGTGGCTATTGAAAAGGCCCTGGCCTTTATCGACGAGTTGGAGCAGGATGGTGTCAGGATCGAGTATTTCAATATCGGCGGCGGCCTCGGGATCATCTACAAGGACGAAACGCCCCAGACCGCCGCGGCCTACGCAAAAAAGATCCTGCCGCTCTTGAAGGGCCGCAAGTTCCGGCTCATCATGGAACCCGGACGGTTCATCGCCGGGAACGCGGGCGTTTTCGTGACAAAGGTGTTGTATCTCAAGGACAATGGTGTTAAAAAGTTCCTCATCGTCGATGGGGGCATGAACGATCTGGTGCGTCCGTCGATGTATGAGGCGTACCATGAGATCGTCCCGGTCCGAAAGACCGCGGCCCGTCCTGTGGAGCTCGATGTGGTGGGGCCCATCTGCGAGAGCGGGGACACCTTTGCCAAGGCGCGTCGTCTCCCGCAGATGAAGAGCGGGGAGTTTCTGGCGATCCTCTCCGCCGGGGCCTACGGATACGCGATGGCGAGCAATTACAATGTGCGCGGCCGCGCCGCCGAGGTCCTGGTGAAGGGCAATAAGTGGGCTGTGGTGCAGGAGCGCGAGACGTTCAAAGACCTGGTTCGGGGGGCGAAGGTGCCGGGGTTCTTGAGATAGGCGCCGGGGCCTCAGAGGTTCTTATGAAAAAGATCCCTTTCTTCAAAATGCAGGGCGCGGGCAATGACTTCGTCGTGATCGACGATGTCCCGGGCCTTGATCTTCCGGCTTTTACGCAGAAGGTCTGCGATCGCCATATGGGCATCGGCGCCGATGGGGTCCTGGTCCTGGAGGAGTCGAAAAAGGCTGATTACCGCATGCGCATCATCAATGCGGACGGGTCCGAGGCCGAGATGTGCGGCAATGGGGCCCGGTGCATGGCGGTCTATATCAGGCAGAAATTCGCCGTCGTCCCCGAGGAGTTCGGGATGGAGACCCTCGCCGGCGTCATCCGCGCCAGGGTCGAGGAGGACACGGCCTCGGTCCGCCTTTCGGATCCGCGGGATTACCGTCCGGACCTTGAGATCAAGATCGGCGGGAATGTCGTTGTGGGGCATTTCATCAATACCGGGGTCCCTCATACCGTCATATTCGTCCAAGGGCTTCAGGAGTTCGATGTCGGGGGGCTGGGACGCATTGTGCGCCAGCATCATCTCTTTGCGCCCAAGGGCACGAACGTCAATTTTGTCGAGAAGGTCAGGGATGGTGTTGTGGCCCTTCGGACCTATGAGCGCGGGGTGGAGGCCGAGACCCTGGCCTGCGGGACGGGGAGTGTGGCCTCGGCCCTTATCGGTTATCTTCAGGGACAGAAAAAGATCGAGCCGACCGACGGGGCCTCGATCCGTGTTGTCACAAAGAGCGGTGAGGTCCTGGAGGTCAGCTTTGACCTGGATCTCGATGACAAGGGAAGACCTGCGATCACCAATGTTTGGCTGAAGGGGAGCGGCAAGGTGATCTGCAAGGGAGAGTACTACTATTAAGGTCACAAAGTCACAAGGGCACACGTCACATGGAAGAAATTTCTAACTTTGTGACCTTGTGACCTTCAAGGAGGCAGTTATGGAATTCAAAGGGTCGATCGTCGCGCTGGTGACCCCGTTCATGGAGCACGGGATCGATGAGTGGAAGCTTTCGGAGCTGATCGAGTTCCAGATCAGGAACGGCACCAAAGGGATCGTTCCCTGCGGAACGACGGGGGAGTCTCCGACGCTGTCGCACGAGGAGCATGACCGCGTGATCGAGATCGCCGTCGACACCGTGCGCCATCGCATCCCGGTGATCGCGGGCACGGGCTCCAATTCCACCGCCGAGGCCATTCGCCTGACGCGTCATGCCGAAGAGGTCGGGGCGGACGCGGCATTGGTGGTGACGCCCTATTACAACAAGCCGACCCAGAAGGGCCTGTATCTCCACTTCAAGGCCGTGGCGGACAGTGTCAAGATCCCGATCATCCTCTACAACATCGAGGGGCGCTGCGCGCGCAATATCGAGACCGAGACGGTCAGGAAACTCGCCAAGGACTGCAAGAACATCGTGGGCGTCAAGGAGGCCTCGGGAAACCTCGACCAGATGAGGGCAGTCAAGAAGGCCTGCGGCAGGAAATTCCAGCTGATCTCGGGAGACGATGCCCTCACCGTCCCGGTCATGAAGATGGGCGGGGTGGGTGTCATTTCGGTCGTGGCCAATATCGCGCCCAGACAGACGGCCGAGGTCGTGAGCCTGATGCAGAAGGGCAAGATCAAGGAGGCCACGAAGAAGCAGGAGGCGCTCCTGCCGCTCATCAAGGCCATGTTCCTTGAGACCAACCCGATCCCGGTCAAGACAGCCTGCGGGCTCATGGGTCTCTGCTCGTCGAGAGTGAGGCTGCCCTTGTGCGAGATGGAGGAGAAGAACCTGGCGAAGTTGAAGAAGGCGATGAAGGATCTTGGGTTAATTTAATAGAAGGCCGCTAAGGTCGCTAACGTCTCTAAGGTCGCCGGGTGTTTTTTTAAGACCTTATCGACATCAGCAACCTTGGCAACCTCAAGAATATTTAGGATCTTTTATGCTCAAACTCGCGATCAACGGTTGCATGGGACGGATGGGGCAGAAGATCACGGAGCTCGCCCTGAACGACAAGGACATCAAGGTCGTGGCGCTCATCGAGAGCGCGGACCGTCCGGATGTGCCGGCGACCTCTTTTGGTCTTCCGGTCTCGAGGACGCTGGAGGCCATGAAGGGCGCGGATGCGCTCATTGATTTTACGCTGCCCGAGGGCACGCGGGCCGCGCTCAAGGCCTGCCGGGCGAACAAGGTCGCGATCGTCATAGGCACGACCGGGCTCACCGCAGAGGATGATGTCCTGGTCCGGGAGGCCTCACGCGAGATCGGGATCGTCAAGTCCTCCAACATGTCGATCGGCGTCAATGTCGTGTTCGGACTTCTCCGGCGTTCCTCCGAACTTCTCAAAGGCTACAAGGTCTCCATTACCGAGACGCATCATGTCCACAAGAAGGATGCGCCCTCCGGAACGGCCAAGACCATGGCCGAGGTGATCGAAGGGATGACAAAGGAGAAGGTCGCGGACATCGCCTCGGTGCGCGAGGGCGAGGTTGTGGGGTATCACAAGGTGACCTTTGAGAGCGATGTGGACACCATCGAGATCTCCCACAACGCCAAGACGCGGGCCATGTTCGCGGAGGGTGCCCTTGTGGCCGCCAAATTCCTCGCCGGAAAAAAGGCGGGGTTGTTCAACATGCAGGAAGTGTTGGGTTTAACTTAAGGCACTGGCCATTAGGCGCTGGGCATTGGAAAAGGATTTCCGGTGTCTAGTGCCTAGTGCCTAGTGTCCCTTTATTGAGGTGATCATGTCAGTTCCTTTTGAATTCTCTGACCGTTTAAAACAGCTTCCCCCGTATCTCTTCATCGAGATCGACAAGGCCAAGCGGGCGGCCATGGCCGAGGGGCGGGATGTCATCAATCTTGGCGTCGGGGACCCGGACCAGGCGACCCACAAGGCCATCATCGATGCCATGGCCAAGGCCATCCAGGACCCGGGCAATCATCACTATCCCTTTGACGCGGGCGTGCCGCAGCTGAGGAGCGAGATCGCGAAGTGGTTCCAGGGCCGTTTCAACGTCGCGCTCGATCCCAACAGCGAGATCCTGCCTCTGATCGGGTCCAAGGAGGGGCTGGCGCATTTTCCTCTGGCGTTCATCAATCCCGGCGACAAAGTGCTTTTGACCGAGCCCGCGTATCCGGCCTATCAGGCGGCCGTGACCTTTGCGGGGGGCAAGATCTCGTATCTGCCCTTGAAGGCGTCGAATGATTTTCTTCCGAAGATCTCGGACATCGAAGAAGCCAAGAACGTCAAGGCGATCATCATCTGCTACCCGAACAATCCAACATCGGCGGTTGCCACAAAGAAATTCTACGAGGACCTGGTCAAGGTCTGCACGGAAAAGGGCATCATCATCGTCTCGGACCTGGCCTACTCCGAGGTCTACTATGACGGGGTGAAGCCGCCGAGCATCCTCGAGGTGCCCGGGGCCAGGGACGTCGCGATCGAATTCCATTCCTTCTCAAAGACCTACTACATGACCGGTTGGCGTCTGGGATGGGCCTGCGGGAACGCAGGGCTCGTGGCCGGGCTCGCGAAGGTCAAGTCGAATGTGGACTCCGGTGTCTTCAACGCCGTCCAGCACGCGGGGATCGCGGCCCTTCAGATGGACCCGGTCGAGATCGAGGACATGCGGGCCTGCTATCAGGAACGGCGCGATGCCCTGATCAACGGCTGCCGTTCTCTGGGCTGGAAGATCGATCCGCCGAAGGCCGCGTTCTACGTCTGGGCCAAGGTCCCTGCCAAGTTCCCGGATTCCATGACCTGTGCCAAGGCCTTCCTGGATGAGGCGGATATCGTGCTGACACCGGGTGTGGGTTTCGGCAAGAGCGGCGAGGGGTATGTGCGCATGGCCCTCACGGTCCCGGTCGAGCGTATCCACGAGGCGGTGCAAAGGATGGGGAAGGTGTTGGCGTAGGGAAGGAGTTCCCGTGCCTGTCGCATATCTGGCGTTTGGTTCCAATCTGGGCGACCGGGAAGACAATATCCGCCGGGCCTGGGCTCTTTTGCCGGAGAAGGGGGTGAAGATCCTTCAGGCCTCTTCGATCATTGAGACAGACCCTGTGGGAGGCCCCCCGCAGGGTCTTTTTTTGAACGCCGCGGCCCGCGTCGAGACGGAGCTCGGGCCTCTGCCACTCCTTCGGGTCTGTCAGGAGATCGAGACCGCTCTGGGGCGGGTGCGCACGGTGAAAGACGGTCCGCGGGCCCTGGACATCGACATCCTTCTCTACGGGGATATCAAGCTCAATGAGCCGGACCTTGTAATCCCTCACCCGAGGATGTACGAGAGGGATTTTGTGATGAGGCCTTTGTCCGGGGTGATGGAGGGGCCTGTGCGGGCGAATTTTGATGAGAGGGCCGCCTCCTGGGACGAGGATCCCCGTTGGGTCAGGACCGCCCGAGAGATCGCGGATGCGCTCTTTCGGGAGATCCCTCTTTCGGGACAAGAGACGGCCGTGGACCTGGGATGCGGGACAGGCCTTCTGACGCTCGC
>JAAYZZ010000150.1 GCA_012514595.1 Elusimicrobiota bacterium | reverse complement strand
TACCCTTCCGCCGGGATATAGGAAATCTCCTTGAGCTTGAGCGCGCCCTCGAGGGCCGAGGGGTAATTGATGTTCCGGCCAAGATAAAGAAAGCACCCGAAATGGGAATTGGCTTTCGCGACCCGTGAGATCGCCTTGTGCTCCTTGAGGATCCGCCGGCAGAGACCGGGAACGGCCGTCAGGTCTTTCACAAACCCGCGGAGCTCCTTCGCCGGCATCGCGCCATGGGCCGACGCAAGCTTGAGCCCCAAAAGATAGAACATGAGCAGCTGGGCGGTATACGCCTTGGTCGAGGCGACCCCGATCTCCGGACCGGCGTGAGTATAGAGAACCCCGTCGGTCTCGCGCGCCAACGAGGAGCCGATCACATTACAGATAACGACCGTCCGCGCCCCGCAGCGTTTGGCCTCCCGGACTGCGGCCAGGGTATCGGCGGTCTCTCCCGACTGGCTGACCGCCACAACCAGTGTCTTTTTGTCCACGATCGGGGAGCGGTAGCGGAATTCGCTCGAGACATCGACGTCGACGGGAACACGCGCCATTTCCTCGATCAGATACCGTCCCACAAGCCCCGCATGATAGGCGGTCCCGCAGGCCACGATCTTGATCCTTTTGATCCCCTTGATCTGTGCATCCGAAAGCCCCAACCCGTCGAGAACCACGCGTCCGGCCTTGAGGCGGGACCGCAGCATCTTCTCGAGGACCTCGGGCTGTTCGTGGATCTCCTTGAGCATGAAATGGGGGTAACCCTGCTTCTGGGCCGCGTCCATCTGGAAGGTCACCTTATCGATACGCGACGGGACTTTCTTTCCGTCGAACGACATCACCTGCACCCCCGAGCGGCGCAGAACGGCCATCTCCCCATCCTTCAGATAGATCACCCGGCGGGTATGGCGCAGAATGGCCGGGACATCGGAGGCGATATAATTCTCGGCCTCCCCGATCCCCACGATCAGGGGCGACCCCACCCGGGCCGCGACGAGAACAGAAGGGTCTTTTGTCGAAATCACCCCGATCGCAAAGGCGCCTTCAAGGTCCCGAATGGCCCGACGGACCGCGTCGACAAGATCCCCGGAGAAATAGCTCGAGACAAGATGTCCGATCACCTCGGTATCCGTGTCCGAAACAAAACGACAGCCCTTTCGAGCCAGCATGGCCCGGAGGCTCTCATAGTTCTCGATGATCCCGTTATGGACGACCGCGATCGTTTGTTCTTTATTGAGATGGGGATGGGCGTTCTTGCGGCAGGGGGCTCCATGTGTGGCCCAGCGGGTATGGGCAATGCCCATCGAGGAGGAAAGGACAGGCTCCCGGGCGATCAGCCCCTCGAGCTCCCGGATCTTTCCCTGCTCCTTGCGGACCTGGACCCGGCCTCCCTGCGGCGGAAGCAAAGCGACATCGCTCGAGTCATATCCGCGGTACTCCAGATTCTTCAGGCCCTCGATGAGGATGGGGAGCGCTTCTTTCCCGCCGATGTAGCCGACAATACCGCACATAAGACATGCCCTCGCAGAAAAGGAAAACGGCCATGGACCGGTCGACTCTTTCGAAGAGTCAAAAGATCCATGGCCGCGATCGTCGTCTTAGGCTTTCGCTGCCACAGGACGGATATTGACCAAGGTGTCAATACGTCCGCTGTTCTTGTTGTTCCGCTTGCGGGTGAAATAAACCTCGTCATCGCAAGCGGCGGTGAGGTGCATCTTCCCCATGACATTGATCCCCGGACGCCACTTATCGCCCTGACGGGTCAGAACTGTTCCGGCGCGGACCTTCTGTCCGCCCGCGACCTTGACCCCGCACGTTTCCGCATACATCTTGTGGGATTTCCCACCAACTCGACCGCCCATATCCGAACTCCTTGCTGCTGATTGAACCAACCCTCGACCTTACCGGTCAAAAGAGAGTCAAATATACTATAAAAACTTTATTTGGCAAAGCCTTTTTAGGGCTTGGCCTTCTCCGCAAGCTCTGTCAGAAGGGCGTTGACCGCGGCCTTCCACTGTTCCGGAGAACGGGCCGACGTTTCCTGACCGTTCAAAAAGAACGTGGGGGTCCCCCGCACGCCGACCTTCTGCCCCAGGGCCATATCCTCCTGGATGACCTTTTCCCACTCCGCATCGCGCTGGGTCAGATCCTTCTTGAACTTTTCCACATCAAGACCGATCTGTCCCGCCAGCTCGACATACTTTTCCTCTCCCAACTCCCCCTGGTTCTCGAACAGGAGGTCCAGCATCTCGTAAAACTTGCCCTGAACCCCTGCCGCCATGGTGGCCTTGGCCGCGGAACGCGCGTTCTTATGGAAAGAAAGCGGAAAATGTTTAAAGACAAAACGGGCCTTTCCAGGATATGCCGCTAGAAGCTCCTTGATCGGGGAATGGAACCGGGAACAATAGGGACACTGAATATCCGAAAAGACCACGATCGTGGCCGGGGCATCCTGGGAACCCAGAATATAAGAACCTCCGACGGGGATATCAAAGACCGGCGGCGGAGCATCCGGAGCCGCACCCTCGGAGTCGCTCAAGAGAAAATCGATCTTCTTCCCCTGGATCTGCGCCTGGGATTCGAGAAGCGCGACCCTCCGCTCCAGATTCGCCGCCAACGCGGCCTGGTCTCCCTGGCCCGAAGACGCGACCTGGATCAGAAGACCTTCTGTCGGCGCGATGGCATCACGAAAAGAAAGGCCTGTCAGAAAGCTCGAAAGGACGGCGGCCCCGGCCAAAAGACACGCAAGAACAATGAACCCGACAACCCACTTCTTCTCCATAACCCCTCCCTGATCCGTTAATAGAATGGCCCCAGTGTATCTGATTTCCCAAGACCTGACAACACGAAAACCCGGGAACCCGTCTTTCGCTAAAGATCGATCCCCCCGTAATGTTCCACGAGATGCTTCACGTCATCCCAACGGGTCCCGCTGCCAAAGACGCCCACGATAAGAGCCTTTCCGTCCTTTTCGATCTGCCCGATAAAACAGGCCTTGGCCGCCTTGGTATATCCGGTCTTCCCGTAAATATTCCCCTTCCATCCCAGAAAAAGCGCCTTGTTGTGCGACTTGAGCGCGATCGACCGCCCGTTCACGGAACGGATGGTCATGGTCTTGATCTTGAGCGCCTCGCGGATGAAGGGCTTCTTCCACGCCGCACGGAAGATCAGGACCATGTCGGAGATGGTCGTATGCTGCGGCGCCACGGAGGGAAGCCCGTGAGAATTGGCAAAGAGCGTGTTCTTTGCCCCCAGCTGATGCGCCCGACGGTTCATCATCTCGACGAATTTCTTCTCGGATCCGGCCACGGACTCGGCGAGAGCGATCGCCACATCATTCGCCGAGTTCAAAAGAAGCGCATACAGAAGTTCGCGCACCCGGAATTTCTCACCGGGTCTCAAATAGACCTTGCTGGGAAGGGCCTGCGAGGCCTTGTTGCTGACCACCACAACATCATCCAGCTTTTTCTTCTCGAGAACAAACAGCGCGACCATGAGCTTCAGGGTGCTGGCCGGAAGGATCTTCTGATGGATGTCCCGTCCATAGTAGCGGTGGGAGTTGCGGACATCGAGCAGGATCGCCGCGTCCGCACCGACTCGATAAGAACCGGACTTCCGTGATCTTTTCTTGGCCTCTGCGACAGAAGAGAACAGGACAACAAGAACGGTCAAGATCAACAGCGCCCGGACCGCTGAGGAGAACCCTGGTCTCATGCCCTGCCCCCCGAAAGGACCGCGGCCTCGGATACCAAGGCCAGCGCACGATGCGCTCCGGGGGTGGGCAAGGCGAGGGATCCCTCCGCCGCGCGCACGCTCCAGCCTTTCTCCCCGCGAACCATCTTAATCCACAAATGCTGGGTCTGGCCCTCCTCGGTCACGATCGCCAGGACCATGGCCATGGCCTTGGTCTGATCATGGATGATCTCCCCGAAGGTGATCGCGGCCTTCCTCTTCTCATCCCGCAACACCATTTTCGCGGGATCCATCTTTTGAATATCGTAGATCCTCACCCGAGCGACCTCCTGACACAACGATGAAAGCGCCTGCTCCTTGCGCAGAACGACCTTGTAGAAATCTTCCTGCCCCTCGGCCCGCCATTTGGCCTCGAACATGGTCCCGTAGCGCGCACCGTGGGTCTCGGCCTCGACGAGGAATCCCGTCCCGGGGACCTGTTCCATCAGCCACGCGGCGTAGGCCTTCTCGTCGGTCACGACCGTCAGGGTCCCGCCCATCCGGAGCCGATCATTCACAAGAGACAGGACGCGCGGCTGGAACAGCCTGTTCTTGGCGTGACGCTTCTTGGGCCAGGGACAGGGGAACAGACAATGCACCGCATCAAGGCTTCCGCTGGAAAAAAGATACTGCAGACCCCAGACCGCATCCCAGAAAAGAAGACGAACGTTCCGAAGTCCCGCGGCCTCGATCCTGGCGCGGGTTTTCACGATCCGTCCCGGGGCCTGTTCAAAACCGATGAACCCGACCTGGGGACGCTCCCGGGCGATCTGACAGAGATACTCGCCTGTCCCGAACCCGATCTCGACCTCCAGCGGACGCGGACCGCCGAAAACATCCATCCAGTCCAGGGGAAGATCCTCCCCTGTGATGCCAAGATACGCTCGCACGCGCGTGTTACTGTCCGCCACAGGCCTTCCTCAGTGTGGCGACCGCCTCCTCGCCCTTGGCCTCCAGCCTCCCGTCGAGAAATATAAAGGCCGCAAGACCATCATCGCTCGAGAGATCGATCGAAGAGTTCCCCGGAGGAACGAACCTGTCGATCAAATAGGTCTTCTCGCCACAGGGCAGGATCTCGCTGCCGACAAGCGCGCTCGCCATCAGAGGCCTCGCCATCCCTGACGCCTCATCGATCTCGTATCCGACGACGATCTGCCGGTCGAGGACCCCACGCACCTCTTGCCGTTCTGTGCCCAGCGCAATATCCGTCCAGGATGCGGCAGGCTGAACGACCAGCGGACGGGTGGATGTCGTCACCACACACCCGCTCAAAAAAACGAGCCCGACAAGAACTCCCATGATCTGACGCATATCCCTCTCCTAATAAGACCGCGAACGGCCCGCCGCCTTCCATTCCTCAAAAAGTTTTCGGCACTCTTCCCGCAGACATCCCCGCTCGATCAC
>JAAYZZ010000149.1 GCA_012514595.1 Elusimicrobiota bacterium | reverse complement strand
CGCAGTCCGTAGAACTGTTTATACATGAGAGAAATTATAAGGGAAAAACAGGGACAGACCCTGTTTTTTTCTAAAAATAGGGCCTGTCCCTATTTTTTCATTGTGATATACTAAAACCAAAACGAGGGGGTTTATGCTTCTTCAGACCGGTGTCGAACAGCGCAAATTCCCGCGGGTCGCGTTCCGAAGTCCTATCAAGATCCGCCTCCCTGAAGGGGATATGGACATGGGAGAGCTCGCCCAGGACATCAGTCTGGGCGGGATCCGGGTCCGGTCCACGGATTTTGTTCCGTTGGGATCTGTCCTGCGTGTGATGGTCCAGTTCTCGGCGGAGGAGAAGACCGTGGAGGTGCGGGCCCGTGTGGTGTGGGTCCGTTATTTCCCCCAGAGCGAGGTCTATCAGTTGGGTCTCGAGTTCGTCGGGGAGATGCCGCTCACCGGAGAGCGGATCGCGGTCTTTGTGCGGTCCCGCCAGAAAGGACGTGACCTGTGAACCCTCGCCCAGGAATGGAGCGCCGCACTGCGCCGCGCGTGAACAACAGCATCTCCCTCAAGATTATGATGGGGGATGAGCATCTCGTCGCCGAGACCAAGAATATCAGCTCTTCGGGGGCCTATTGTCGTGTTTCCCGATACCTGGAGCCCATGACCCGCCTGGGCCTGACGCTGCTTCTGCCGTTCCGGAGGGGGACGAAGGTCGTGACCCGCAAGGTCTCCTGCGGGGGCGTTGTGGTCAGAACCGAGAACATCCCGGACTCCGAGGAGTTCTACACCGCGGTCTTTTTTAATGACATCTCTCCGCGCGACAGCAAGACTTTGGGTGAGTTTATTGGTGGGTTGTTGGGCGATGGGGGGATTTGAGGTTTTATGGATTCCAGTGCGATCAGTTTCAGCGTTACGCCCGTTCAGGCCCTTTTGGCCATGGCCTTCCAGATCTGGATCGTTGTTTTTCCCATTCTTATCCTGCGCAAACTGGATCGGCTGACCCGGATGATGGAGGAGCGGCAGGGGGAGTAAGAAAGAAAATAGGGACTGTCCCTATTTTTGAAAAAACAGGGACAGTCCCTGTTTTTCTACCTGTTTTTCTAAATTATGTCCAAGAAGTTCTCAAGCCATCGTCCGCTCACCATCCTTTACGAGGATGAGCATCTCATCGCCCTGTTCAAGCCCGCCGGGCTTCTGACGGTCGCCACCGACCGGGGCCGGAACGAGGAGACCCTGGAGGCCCGGGCCAATCACGAGTTCTCGGCGAGGTCTGATCATCCCGAGGGCGTCAAGCTCCACCCCTGTCATCGTCTCGACAAGGACACCTCCGGCGTCATCCTTTTTGCCAAAGGGCATCGTGTGGAGGAGAGGATGGCCGATCTCTTTCGGGAGCGTCAGGTCAAAAAGAAGTACATCGCCTTTGTCCACGGCCGGCCGCAGCCGCCGAGGGGAGAGATGCGCTCGCGTCTCGAGGAGGACCGCCGTTCGCGGGACCCCGAGGCCGTCTCGATCACGCGGTATCAGGTCAAGGAGCAGCGCCGCAAGTTCGCGGTCGTGGAGGTCGAGCCATTGACGGGGCGCACGAACCAGATCCGCATTCATTTCAAGGACCTGGGGAACCCCCTGGTCGGCGAGAACAAGTTCATCTTCCGCAAGGATTTCGATCTGAGGTTCAAGCGGACCGCGCTCCATGCGTGGGAACTTTTTTTTAAGCATCCGGTGACGGGCGTTCCCGTCGGGATCACGGCGCCTTTGGCCACGGATATGAGGAATTTTCTGGAGAAAACGAGATAACCTCCTTCACCCCGGGGGTGGGAGGAATTTCTGGAAAGGAAAGAAGCATGGATAAGATGGGCATTCAGGATATGTGTGAGATGTGTCACGCGATCGCCAAGTCCAAGGGTTTCTGGGACGAAAAGCGTAACATTGGAGAAGCCTTGATGCTCGTCGTGACCGAGCTGGCCGAAGGCATGGAGGCGCATCGCAAGCAGGATGACGCCAATTTCCGCGAGGAGCTGGCCGACACGTTCATTCGTCTTTTTGATCTCTGCGGCGGCCTCGGGATCGATGTCGAGAGCGAGATCATGAAAAAGTGCGAGAAGAACAAGACCCGGCCCTACAAGCACGGAAAGATCTGCTAGAAAGTCCGAAAGGCCACAAGGCCGCATCTTCAGGGCCGTCTCTGTGGCGCATGTGCCTTCGTGGCATTGTGATCTCGCAATATTCCCATGGACCAGTTTAGGCTTGAAACAAAGTTTAAGCTCATTCCCGACCAGGCCAACGCGGTCGAGAGGCTCGTCGCCAGCGTCGAGGCCGGCGGGCGGGCCCAGGTGCTCCTGGGTGTCACGGGGAGCGGCAAGACCTTCACGCTTGCGAACGTGATCGCACGCCTCAATCGTCCGACGCTCGTTATCTCCCACAACAAGACCCTGGCCGCGCAGCTCTACAGCGAGTTTAGGGAGTTCTTCCCCCAGAACGCCGTCGAGTATTTCGTCAGTTACTACGACTATTATCAGCCCGAGGCCTACATCCCGCAGACCGATGTCTACATCGAGAAGGATGCCTCGATCAATGACCGGCTCGACCGTCTGCGCCTTGCGGCCACGACCTCCCTTATGTCCCGACGGGATTCCCTGATCGTGGCGAGCGTTTCATGCATTTACAATTTAGGGGCGCCCGAGGAGTATCAGCAGGCGCTTGTGTTCTTCAAGAAGGGGGAGACGGTCGGACGGGACGAGGCCCTGGCGCGCCTCATCGCCATCCAGTACGAGCGGAATGATTACGATTTTTCCCGCGGAAAGATACGGGTCAAGGGCGACACCGTCGAGATCTTTCCGGCCTACCGCCAGGACGCGCTTCGGATCGAGTTCTTCGGCGATGAGGTCGAGCGGATCCGTCAGATCGATCCTTTGACGGGAAATACGATCGCGGAACTGTCCCAGGCGGCCGTGTATCCGGCGAAGCATTTCATCGTGTCCGAGCCCCGGATGGAGGAGGCGCTCCTTGAGATCGAGCGCGAGATGGCGGCGCGCGTCGAGGAGTTGAAGGGGAAGGGGAAACTTCTCGAGGCCCAGCGTCTTTTGTCCCGCACGAAATTCGACATGGAGATGATGCGCGAGGCCGGATACTGTCACGGGATCGAGAACTATTCGCGCGTGCTCTCCGGACGCCCGCCGGGGGCGAGGCCGTCGTGCCTCATCGATTATTTCCCGCAAGACCTTCTGGTCGTGATCGATGAGTCGCATGTGACTATCCCCCAGATCCGCGGGATGTACGAGGGCGACCGGGCGCGCAAGGAGATGCTCGTCGAGCACGGGTTCCGTTTGCCGTCGTGTCTCGACAACCGGCCGCTGCGTTTTGAGGAATTCCAACAGATCGTGCCTCAACGCATCTACGTGTCCGCCACGCCCTCGCCTTTTGAGGTGCGGGAGGCGGGCGGTCGTGTGGTCGAGCAGGTCATCCGTCCGACGGGGATCCTGGACCCCGAGATCCAGGTGCGGCCCACCTCCGGCCAGGTCGAGGACCTGACGCGCGAGGTCGAGGCGCGGGCAGAGAAGGGAGAACGGACGCTCGTCACGACGCTGACCAAGCGCATGTCCGAGGACCTCTCGGAATATCTCGAGGAGAAGGGGCTCAAGGTCAAATATCTTCATTCCGACATCGAGACGATCGAGCGCACGAAGATCCTGCAGGACCTGCGTACGAAGAAATACGACTGTATCGTGGGCGTGAACCTCTTGCGCGAGGGGCTGGACCTTCCCGAGGTCTCGCTCGTCGTCATCCTTGATGCGGACAAGCAGGGGTTCCTGAGATCTGAGACCTCGCTCATCCAGACCGCGGGGCGCGCCGCGCGCAACGTCGGGGGCCTTGTTCTGATGTACGCGGACACGGTGTCGGAGGCCATGCGGCGCACCATCAGCGAGTGTGACCGTCGACGGAAGATCCAGTCCGAGTTCAATCAGAAGAACGGGATCACGCCCAGAACCATTGAGCGGGCGATCCGCACTGGCATCGAGGAGTGGGCGGACGCCGAGGAGATTGTGCGCGAGGTCACGGGCGAGGAGAAAGAGGCCTACGAGTTCGGCCGGTACGTGGACGATCTCGAGCGGCAGATGGAGCTGGCCGCGCGGAACCTGGAGTTCGAGAAGGCGGCGCGTCTGCGGGACCAGATCGCGGAATTGAAGAAAGTGGCAGGGGATAGGGGGCCGGGGACAGGGACATTGTGACGCGTTAGATGCTGGACGTAAGACGAAAGGGTTTGAGTCTTTCGTTCTTCCCGTCTCCCTTGTCACAGGTCCCTTTTTCATGTAAAGTTTCCTCATGTCAACGGAACTGATCACCGCCCGCTACGATGCCGCGCTTGAGGACATCGCGGGGATCTACAACGAGACCCGAAAGACCCTGGCCGAGGCCTACTGGCAGATCGGTCAGCGGATCGTCCAGGTCGAGCAGGACGGGGACCTGCGCGCGGCCTACGGACAGAAGCTTCTGGATCGTCTTTCCGCAGACCTTCTTAAAAGATACAATCTGGGGTTTTCGGTCGCCAATCTGGAGCGGATGCGGAAATTCTACCTGTCGCATCCAAAATCCTCGGCGCCGAGGGAATTGACATGGACGCATTACGTTGAACTGCTTGGGGTTACGGATGAGAAGGCCCGGAAGAGGCTTGAGAAACTCGCCGCGCGTGACGGTCTCTCGACCCGGGAATTGAGACGTCTGGTCAAGGAGGAGGACACCGGAGGTCAGGCGCTGGAGGCCGGTCCCCTGGCCCGCCCCACGGATCTGAGGCTTCACACCTACAAGGAAGCCGACGTTGTGGGGGCCGAGGTGCCGGAAGGGTCCCGCCCGATCGACCTGGGGTTCGGTGTGCAGGTCGTCCTGTCTGAAGAGGCACTCAAGGTCGTGACGGTCACACAACGGCCGGCCTACGTTTACGAGGCTTTTGTGGACAGGGTGGTGGACGGCGATACGCTTCTGGTCGAGGTGGACCTGGGCTTTGGGGTTTGCGTCAAAGAGCGCCTGCGTCTGCGGGGGGTGGATGCCCCGGAGCTCAAGACCTCGGAAGGGGTGCGGGCGCGTGAGTTTGTCTGGACGCTCCTTCCGCGCGGGACCAAGGTCCTCATCCGATCCTACAAGACCGACATCTACGGCCGCTTTGTTGTTGACCTCCTTCACCCCGGGGGTGATGGAGGTTTGTTCCTGAATCAGGAATTGCTGGACCGGGGGTTGGCGGTGAGAATGAAATAAGGGACAGGTGACAGGGGGCAAGGGACACGGGAGCGGGGGGAGAGGGGAGAAAATGGACGTAAGCCGAGCGAAAAAGCGAAAAAGCGAAAAAGCCAAAGAAAAGAAAAAGATATCCTTAACGGTTTTTTCTTTTGATTTTTCTTTTATTCGTTCTCTTTTCTTTTCGCCTTTTCGTTCTTTTTCATTTTCTTCTTTTGTCTTTGGTCTTCTCTTCCTTGTTCCTTGTTCCTTGTCCCTCGTCACTTTATCCGGCTGCACCCTCCTCGAGGCCACGGGAGAGGCGGTGGGTGTTGTGGGCAAGGCCGCGTGGGAGGGGACCAAGGCTGTCGGAAGCGTGGCCTACACCGGGACCCAGATGGCGGGGCAGACCGCGAACCAGACCAACAAGACCTTTTCCCGTTCTTCCCCCACGCGTCGGCAGAAGCCTGTGGAGGTCACGGGGGCGCGCGCGGTCATTCCCCTCGAGCAGGAAGGTGCGGCCTATTTTGTCCGGCTGAAGATCAACGACAGGGTGGAGGGCCGCTTTCTCCTCGACACGGGTGCGAGCGCCATGCAGATCTCGCGGCGTCTGGCGCGGCGCCTGCATCTGGAAAAGGCCCAGAGCCGGGCCATCCCCGTGACCCTGGCCGGCGGACACACGGTGGCGGGGCGTCTGGTCATGCTCGAGGAGGTCGCGATCGGGACAATTTCGGCGCGTAAGGTCGCGGCCATTGTCCTGGACCACGAGAAGGGCCAGAAGTCCGACGGGCTTCTGGGCATGAGTTTTCTCGAGAACTTCAGGTTCTCGATCGACACGAAGAGAAATGAGCTGGTGTTGGAGAGGAAGTAGGGCAGGAGACCCTGCTTCGTCCCGACGTTAGCGTTGGGACTTCGCAGGGTTATTTCGGCCTGCAAACTTACGTCGGCCAAAGGCCTCCGTAAGTTTGGGCCTCAATAAAAAAGACCGCGGTTTCCCGCGGTCCCTGTAACTTAATGCAGCCCTCTGACATCAAAAATATACAACAAATGAAAAGAGCTGGCAATCAAAAAGTGCGGTCTTGGGGGGCCTCTGACCGCTCCCCAAGACCTTTAAGCGCCCCTGGCGGGATTCGAACCCGCATCCGGCCTTTCGTCAGAGGGCCGCTTTGTCCTGTTAAGTTACAGGGCGCTCAATTGTCAGAGAGATAACACCTATTTGACCATATGTCAATATCGCGACATGAGCATAAAGCAGTTGGATTGCTTTCCGGCGGGCTGGACAGTGCCTTGGCCTGTTGTGTCCTCAAGGACCAGGGGATCGAGGTGCATGCGGTCTACATCGCCATGCCCTGGGGCTGCGGGAACGAGACACGAGCCAAAAGGATCGCCGAGGATCTGGCGATCCCGCTCAAGGTGATCCCCCTCGGTGATGATTATCTGCCGATCTTGACGGATCCCAAGTTCGGGTTCGGCTCGGCCCACAATCCGTGTGTGGACTGTCACATTTACATGGTCAAGAAGGCGGCCGAGCACATGCGGGAGATCCATGGGGCCTTTGTCTTTACTGGCGAGGTGGTGGGGCAGAGGCCCATGTCACAGCGTCGGGAGTGTCTCGGGTGGGTGGAAAGGGAATCGGGGCTTGAGGGCCGGATTTTGAGACCTTTGTCCGCCTCTTTTTTGGATCCGACGATCCCCGAGAATGAGGGGGTCGTGGATCGAACAAGACTGCCGTCCATCAACGGGCGCTCGCGCAAGGCCCAGTACGCCCTCGCTGAGAAATACGGGCTCAAACATTTTGCCCAGCCGGGCGGGGGGTGTCTTCTCACCGAAAAGCATTTCGGCGAGCGTCTTGGCGATGTACTCGGCCGGGGGGTGTCGACGATCGCCGAGACCGCGGTCCTGGGTCTGGGACGGTATTTCCGCCTTTCGGAGGATGCGTTCGTGATCCTGGGGCGGGACCAGAAAGAGAACGAGGGGATCATCGCACGGGCGCTCGCCGAGGACTGGATCATCAGGCCCTTCTCTTTTCCGGGGCCGGTCGCTCTTTTGAGGGCCCGGGATGTTTCCCAAGAGATGCTTGCGAAGGCGGCGGGCTTGTGTCAATATTTTTCAAAGTCCCGGGAGCAGGCCCCGCGCCCGGTCAAGGCCTGGAGAGGTTCTTCTGTGGATCAGGTACAGGATGTCCTGCCGGATCTTGCGGGGGCCTCGGGCTTTTTGGTATCTCCGGGGGAGTCCTCAAATTCTCAAAAGGAGTCATGATGTCGTACCGCACAGGATTTGACAACGAGAAGTATCTGGCCGATCAGTCCGATGCGATCCGCGAGCGGGTCAAGAAGTTCGACAACAAGCTGTATCTCGAATTCGGCGGGAAGCTGCTCTGGGATTACCATGCGGCCCGCGTGCTTCCGGGTTACGATCCGAACGTGAAGATGCGTCTTTTGCAGAGGCTCAAGGACGAGGCCGAGATCATCCTGTGCATCTACGCCGGTCACATCGAGAAGAAGAAGGTGCGCGCGGATTTCGGCATCACCTACGACGCGGACGCGATCAAGCTGATCCGGGATGTGAAGGATTGGGGTCTCGGCATCTGCGCGGTGGTGATCACGCGGTTCGAGGGCCAGCCCGCGGCGCAGATCTTCAAGGACAAGCTGGAGCGCCAGGGTGTCCGGGTCTACACGCATCCTTTCACTAAAGGGTATCCGACGGATATCGAGACGATCGTGAGTGACGCGGGGTACGGAGCGAATTCCTACATCGAGACGAAGAAGAATCTCATCATCGTGACCGGGCCGGGTCCGGGGAGCGGGAAGCTGGCCACATGCCTCTCCCAGATCTACCACGAGCATAGGCGCGGGATCAAATCCGGCTACGCCAAGTTCGAGACCTTTCCGATCTGGAGCATTCCTTTGAAGCATCCGGTCAATATCGCCTACGAGGCCGCGACCGCCGATATCCGCGATTTCAACATGATCGATCCCTTTCATCTCGAGGCCTACAAGGAGACCGCGGTCAACTACAATCGGGACGTGGAGGTCTTTCCGGTCATCAAGCGGATCCTCGACAGGATCACGGGAGAGTCGATGTACAAGTCTCCGACGGACATGGGCGTCAACCGCGCGGGTTTCGGGATCGTGGACGATGCGCGTGTGTCGCAGGCGGCCAAGCAGGAGGCGATCCGGAGATTCTTTCGCTACAACTGCGAGTACATCATGGGTCTCGTGGACAAGGGGACGGTCGAGCGCGCGGGGATGATCATGGACGAGATGGGGGTGAAGCCCGAGGACCGCAGGGTGGTGGCGCATGCCCGTCAAGCCGCCGAGGAGGCCAAGACAAGGAAGGGAAAGGGCAACGAGGGGTCCTTCTGCGGCGCGGCCATTGAACTCGACGATGGGACGATCATCACGGGAAAGAATTCGCCGTTGATGCACGCGTCCTCGAGCCTGGTCTTCAACGCGGTCAAACATCTGGCTGGGATCCCGGACAGGATCCCGCTTCTGTGCCCGAATATCATTGAGTCGGTCCGGACCCTCAAGACCGACATTCTCGATGCGCGGACCGCCAGCATTGATCTCGATGAGGCATTGATCGCGCTGACGATCAGCGCGCTCAATAATGCGACCGCGCAGATGGCCCTCGAGAAGCTTCCGGAGCTCAAGGGCTGTGAGGTGCACATGACCCACATCCCCACTCCCGGGGATGAGGCGGGCCTGAAGCGCCTGGGGGTCAATCTGACAACGGACACGAATTTTTCGTCGGGATCGTATCTGGGGATCTGAAGACAGTTGGCCCGTGCGGGCGTCCGCAGAAAAAGGAGCTGTGATGGTTCTGGGGATTGATATCGGCAATTCCACGATCGCCTTTGGTTTCAGCAAGGGAGAGAAGGTCGTACGGACCGTGAAGCTGGAGCACGAGCCCCAAAGCAAACTGTTCCGTCCCAAGCTGTGGAATTTCCTGGAGTCCGTAGCCTCCTGCGAGAAGATCGAACGGGTTGTGATCTGTAGCGTGGTTCCGTCCTCGACGAAAGTCCTGGCCCGAAAGGTGCGCCGGATCCTGGGGATCGGGGCCGAGGTCGTGGGCGAGGACATTGTGGTCCCGATCGTCAACAAGTATAAAAGTCCCCGACAGGTCGGACAGGATCGGTTGTTGTGTGCCTTTGCCGCGCGGGAGATCTACGGGGCGCCGGTCATCGTGATCGACCTCGGCACCGCAATCACCTTTGATGCGGTCTCAAAGAAAGGCGAGTACCTGGGAGGGGCGATCATCCCCGGACTTCGTCTCTCTGCCGAGGCGCTTTTCCAGAAGACGGAGCTCCTGCCGCGGACCAGGATCGCGGAACCCAAGAAAGTGATCGGCCGATCGACGGAGGAAAGCATCCAGAGCGGTCTCTTCTACGGCTACGGGGCGCTCTGTGACGGCATGATCAGCCGGTTGACCTCCTCTCTCCCCGGGAGGGAGAAGGTCGTCATGACCGGGGGATATGCCGAGATTCTCAGGAAATACACGATCCATCCCGTTACCGCTGTGGACCAGGACCTTATTTTCCAGGGCATGGCCCTCTTGTGTTGACCTTCCTTTATATTCTTCTGTCCGTGATCCGAGAGTTCTCGCTTCGCCTCCAAGAGTGCTAATCATCAGAATGGGCCAACGAAAAAAAACTTGACAAAAACCTTTCGATTTTCTAGATTAGCACTCCAAGAGGCAAGCTGCTAACGGCAGAATTCAAGAAATATCATGTTCAAAACATATCATTAACAAGGAGGTCGGGAATGAAGTTGGAGCCATTGTACGACAGGATCGTGGTGGAGCCTCTCGAGGCCGAGGAAAAGACGGCGGGCGGGATCCTTATCCCGGACACGGCCAAGGAAAAGCCCCAACAGGGCAAGGTCCTTGCGGTGGGAAAAGGGAAGATCCTCGATAACGGCCAGACAGCGCCGTTGTCGGTCAAGGTCGGGGATACGGTCCTGTACGGCAAGTACAGCGGGACCGAGATCAAGGACAAAGACGGTTCCTCGATCTTCATTGTGCGTGAGGACGAAGTTTTGGCGATCGTGAAATAAGGCAGTCGATCCAAGGCGGCCGACAGCAGGGAAGCCAGTTGTCCGCTGCCAGTTAACTCTATTAATCAGGAGGTAGTTCCATGGGTGCAAAGATCCTTAAATTCGACGACGAGGCGCGTCGTTCAGTGTTGAGCGGCGTCGAGCAGCTCGCCCGCGCCGTCAAGGTGACGCTCGGTCCCAAGGGCCGCAATGTCATTCTGGACAAGAAATTCGGTTCCCCCACCGTCACCAAGGACGGCGTCTCGGTCGCCAAGGAGATCGAGCTCGAGGATGCGTTCGAGAACATGGGCGCGTCCATGGTCAAGGAAGTGGCGGAGAAGACCTCCGACAACGCCGGGGACGGCACCACGACAGCGACGGTCCTGGCAGAGGCCATTTACAGGGAAGGCCTGAAGAACGTGACGGCCGGCGCGAACCCGATGGCCCTCAAGCGCGGGATCGACAAGGCGGTCGAGGCGGTCGTCGGAAAGATCGCGAAGCTCAGCAAGAAGGTCGACATGAAGGACAACCGCGAGGTCGAGCAGGTGGCCACGATCGCGGCCAACTCCGATGTCGTGATCGGAAAAAAGATCGCCGAGGCCTTTGAGAAGGTCGGCAAGGACGGGGTCAT
>JAAYZZ010000148.1 GCA_012514595.1 Elusimicrobiota bacterium | reverse complement strand
TTTTTCTCCGGCGTATCCTCCCCGTAACGTCCGGCCAGAAGATCGAGCTCAAAATCAAAAAGATCCCGCGCGGCCTTCACCCGCTCTTCAAAGGCCTCGATCCCCCGGTTCAGAACGAACGCATCAGGGTCCTTTCCCTCGTCGAGCGTCGCGACCCGGACATTCATCTCCTCATCCAAAAGGAGGTCCAGACTGCGGAGCGTCGCGGACTGCCCGGCGGTATCCATGTCAAACAGCATCACAATGTTCTTCGTGTACCGGCGGATCAGACGGACCTGATCCGTCGTGAGCGCCGTCCCCAGAGACGCGGCGATATTCTCAAACCCCCTGTCAAAGGGCCTCAGGAAATCCAGGTACCCCTCAACGATCACGAGCGCGTCCTTCGCCGCCACCGCCTCGCGGGCCCAATTGAGCCCGTAGAGATGCTGACCTTTGGTGTAGACCGGCGTCTCGGGCGAATTGATGTACTTGACCCGGTCGTCGGCCTTGATCGCCCGGGCCCCGAAGGCCACAGGCCGTGAACGCACATCGAGGATCGGAAAGATCACCCGTCCCCGGAACCTGTCATAGAGCGTACCCTTGGTCTCGTGCCGGACGGCCAATCCCGCCCGCTCAATTACTCCGTCGGAGAACCCCTTGTCCCGCAGGACCTTCAGAAGCCCGTCCCACGAATCCGGCGCATAGCCGATGCGGAAACGCTCCGCCGTTTTCTTTCCGACCACCCGCTTCTTGAGATAATCCCGCGCGGCCTCGACCTCCGCGGACCGCCCCTGGATCAGGGCCTCATGAAAATATGCCGCCGCCAGTTCATTGACCGAAAAGACCGCCTGGCGCATATCATCGCGGGCCCGGTCCTGCGGCGTCTCCTCGGGGATCGGGACGTTCGCCCGGGCCGCCAGCATCCTCACCGCCTCGGGAAAATCCATCCGCTCGTGCTTCATCACGAAACTGAGGGCATTTCCCCCGACCCCGCACCCGAAACAATGAAAGATCTGCTTGTCCGGATTCACCACAAAAGACGGCGTCTTTTCATGATGGAACGGACAAAGCGCCTTGAAGTTCCTCCCGGCGCGCTTGAGCGGGATATAACTCCCGATCAGTTCCGCAATATCCGTCCGGTCAATGACCTGGCCAATGACATCTTCCGGGATCAATCCCACGTCCTTCTCCTCTATCTATCAGCCCAGGTCTTAATTCCCGACGCGGGACAGGACCTGCGCCACGGCACCATTGACATGCTCCTCCGGAAAGAGCCGGCAGACCACATTATGACAGGCCGTCCGATAGATCCCCGGAGCGATCTGAAGAACATACCGCCTGGAAAAGGAATCTGCCGCCCTCTTCTGAAGATACCCGAGCGGGGACAGAAGAAAAACGAACATCACCAAGCTCACGACGATTAAAGAGCGCAGGAGCGCCAAAACTACCGCAAACCACTGGTCGATCGCGATCCGGCTTTCCACCGCGAAGATCGCGGACAAGCCCTGCCGGGAGAGCCACATAATAAAGAACGTGATCCCCCAGAGGATCAAAAAACCCAGGATATAAGAGAAATCCTGGGGGACTTTTATCTTCTGCAGCAACCCTCCGGCCACAACATAATAGTGAAAACAGATAAAAACCGTGAGAAAAGCACCGAGCATCTTCACGATCTCACTGATCGAACCGGCCGTGAACCCCACATGGGCCAACCGAACGATAATAACCAGGGCCAAGAGATCGACCCAATTGATCTGCTTGATAAGATGCATGAACATATTGTTATTCTTGATGTTAGGGTGCTAAAGTATAACACCCACCCCCAGCAGTGTCAAGGTAACGGGACCCTAGAGGTTTCCAGATGCAGTTATGACGCAAGGCGTTGAATATAATGATGTTGCGCGCCTTTATGAATTCAAATAAAACAAGAAAATATCATGAAAACGAGAATCTCGGCAAGCCTTCTTTTCTTTCCAGAGAAAAAGGTCCTAGACCTGGGCGAAGTGTTCTTCAGGCGCCGGGGATGCGGGCGCAGGCTGAGGAGAAGGCTCCCCATCGCCCACCGGAGGCGGGATCGGGGCATCCGCAACGGGCTTGTGCTCCGAAAGTTTGACAGAAACGACGCGGGAAACACCGGTCTGTTGCATGGTGACACCATACATGACATTGGCGTTCGCGATCGTTTTCTTGTTGTGGGTGATCACGATAAATTGGGCGATCTGGGCAAACTCCTTGAGGACCTTGGCGAACCGGTCCACGTTGGCCTCATCGAGCGCGGCGTCGATCTCGTCCAGGACACAGAACGGACTGGGGTTCACCTTGAACACCGAGAAAATGAGCGCGATCGCGGTCATCGTCTTTTCCCCGCCGGAGAGAAGGCTGATGGTCTGAAGCTTCTTTCCCGGGGGACGGGCCACGATCTCGATCCCGGACTCGAGCGCATTCTCGGGGTCCAAAAGGACGAGCTGGGCCTCTCCGCCGTTAAAAAGAAGGCGGAAATAGGACCGGAACTGGTCATTCACCTTGGTGAACGTCTCGATGAAGAGTTCCCGCGTCGTGCGGTTGATCTTGCGAATGGTCTGCTCGAGCGAATCCTTGGCGGTCAAAAGATCGCTCTGTTGCTTGGTCAGGAACTCGAAGCGGTTCTTGAGCTCCTCGAACTCCTCGATGGCCATGAGATTGACCCCTCCGAAGGACTCGCAGCGCTTGACAAGGCGGTCGATCTCGGCCTTGAGCGCCTCGATATCCACCGGCGGCTCTGCCGCCCCCTCTCCTTCCGGAACAGGCAAACCCTCGGCAACAGCCACAGGCCCTGCCACGGCCGAAAGGTCGAGCTGGTAGCGCTCCATCATCCGGTCGCGGATGGACTGTTCGTGGAACGCGATCTCCTGGGCCTTCATGGCACGTGCATGCACGGTCTCGCGATGGTCGGCAATCTCCTTCTCGATCATCATGATCTGCGTACGAACGCTATTGAGCCGCTGGGAGAGATCCTCCTCCTCCGTCTGGTAGCGGGCAAGCGCCTCGCGCTGTCCCTCCTGGGCGTGACGGGCGTCCTCGATCGCCTGGGTGAGCGTCGCGATCTCAGCGTGGAGCGCCTCGCGCCGACCCGCGAACCCGGCCACTTCGCCATCAAGAGAAGTCACCTCTTCCAGATGACCGTTCAAGTCCTGACGAAAGGCCTCCTGATTCTCCCTCCAGGACCGCTCCCGCTCCTCCAGAGAAGCGATCTCGGCCTCGATCTGGGCACAGGCGACCGCCGCCTCTTCGCGCTCATGGCGCTTGGCGGCCATCGTCTCCTGATGCCGCTTGATCCCGTCCTGCGCAAAAATGATCTGTTTCTCGACGAGAACAAGCTCGCCGCTCAGGTTCTCCTCATCCCCCTTGAGCCGCGCGATCCCCTGCTCGGCATCACGGATCTCGAACAGGACCGACTCCAGTTCCTCGGACACCTTCTGGACCTCAAGCCCCGCATCCCCCTTCTGGGCCTCAAAGGCAAAAAGTCTCTTGTCCTCGGCGTGAATGTCCACCTGGACCCTGGCCATGATCTGGGAACGGTCATTGATCTCCGCGGTCTTCACCTCGCGCCGTGAGAGAAGGTCCGCAGACTCCCGCTCGATCCCCTCGATCTGGGAGGCCAAAGACTGGGGGTCCAGATCGATATACTTGGACTCGCAGATGATCTCGTAAAAAGTCTCTGCAGTGCTCCCGGGAAATTGACGACGGGCCTCGTCAATGCGGGCCCCCTCAAGGGCGACCACCTGCTTGATCCGGCCGATGAGGCCGCCCTGTCCTGCGACCGGCGCGACGGGAGAAAGGAACCGGAACTCCGTCCCCGCGACCGCGGCATCCCGGTCCTGGACCTCCATCTTCTCGATGAAATCTTTCTGCGAAATAAGGAAGAATTTCCGTTTCTCAAGCTTGTCGAGCGCCAGCTCCAAAGCCTTCAGCTCCTCGTGTCCCTGGGCCAGCCAGGCCTTCTCTCGGTCGAGGGTCTCAAGAAGCGCGTTCCGTCTGGCGTTCACCTCGGCCATGCCCTGAGAGATCCCTTCGATCTTGCGCTCCGCCGCTTCCTTCGCCGCCAGGGCCTTCACCTGCTCGATATCCA
>JAAYZZ010000147.1 GCA_012514595.1 Elusimicrobiota bacterium | reverse complement strand
CAAAACGACTGATCTTGTCCGATGTGTCCCTGTCCATATCATAATCGCCACGATCTATGACCATGGCCGCATCTGTCACGGCCAGGGAAAAGGCCTGCTGCATCGCCGAACTGACGAACTGCTCCTCTGTAGTCATGGATTTTTGCTGCATTTTGTTCCACATAGATGTGGTCTTTGGTTCAATATAAGTCGCCTGAACAACAACGGCTGCTGTCGCCGCCACAACCGCAATAACCGCCCCCACCAAAATCGGTGTCGTGGCGCCGCAAGTGGAGATCGTAATGACAACAAGAACTATCACAACAATCCACATCACGATCGACATGAACAGCCCGCTCCATTCGCAGATCTTTCTCTTTCCTCCGAGCGTGGTCTGAATAATGCTTTCACCATACCCCGCCAGAACGGATCCCAGCTGCGCCCCTGCCAGAGTGGCTCCCGAGATGACCGAGGTCCGATACTGGGACATTTTTGTCCATTGCGTAGACATGGCAAAGAACATGAGCCCCATCATAATAAGGATCAAAAAAGGAAGGAACATCTGTCCCTTCCGTTTCGCTCTGTTCTGCCCTGCTCCCACCATGCCGACTCCTTCTTATTTGATCTCGGCGGGGAAATCAAACCCCACGCCATCCGGATCGCTCACGCCTCCACCCGTAGGACGAAATTCCCCAAACCGCCCGCCCAGATCTCTGGGGATCCACTGGACCAGCTGGACCATACCCCAGGCCATGAGAAGAAACACGACCGCGGAAAAAACAAACTCCACGACCGACTGGGCTTTTTTCATTCTGCGGTCTTGGCCTGCCATCTCTTCAAGCTCCATCCGGGATTGTACCCTACTGTTGAAGTGAAAGAGAACGTCTGATAATTGCCCTTAAATTTACGTGTGATCACATCCGTCTGGTTCTTGACAAAACGCCCTCCAAGCCAGGCCCCCCCCTGGCCGTGTTCAGGTCCTGTCTCTAAAGACGCCTCCTGCCTGGTTGTGATCTCCATATCCGGCTGCAACCCCTGGGTCGGATCTGCCGAATTATAATCCCCTTTGGTATAGTCAAGGGTTTGGCAGCTGCCCCCGTTAATACTGAAAACCAACTCCTCGACATAATCCCCGTTCACATCATAAGAAACTGAACTAGCCCCCTCGTCCAACTCAGACTGGACCGCGCCCGCGCTCTTGCACGAGTAACACCACGTCGGATTCCCGGGAGGGAAGCATTGAGAAGAACAGCTGGCTGTATTGCGGCCCGAGGAAGAAGTTGCGGGTTCGATCGTACAGAACCTGCTGCAAGATTGTGTGAGGAACCGGGCCGTGGTCAAACACTTCTCCTGACCATTGATACGAACATACATATAAGGCGTCTTGTTGCCTCGGGACCCGCAGGGCCCGGAGAATTCTCCGGCATCCGCAGTATAGAATAATTGATTGTGAAGGGTGGCCGAGGCGGACGCCACATACATAGCGCGATCGGAGGGTCCGTACTTGGCAGCTCCTGGGGACAGTCGATCCTCCACGACCATGATCGAGACATTGGATTGGGAACTTTGGGATTTTCTCAACGCTTCGCTTAAAAGACTAAGCTGGGCCCGCTGCTGAAAGGCCGCGGATGTCCCGCTCGACAGGATGGCTGCGATCAAGAACACGAGAACGGAACCGAAAATGGCGACCTCCATGACCGCCTGAGCCCGACGGGAACCATGGGAAGGATTTTCCTGTCTGCGCTGTTCTTTCCGCTCCCGATCCATCATGCCCGCTCCCCCTCATCGGAACATCAAAAGGTCGTTGTCAATCTTCCGCCCGTCTCCTCATTGGCATCCTCATGATCCTCGCGCATCGTAAAATAACCGGTCTCCCCGTCAAACTCCCCCTCCTCTTTCCATGTGCGCGAAGAGCTGACCGAATTCCTCGTGTAGGTCATGTGCCCCGACGTTCGTTCCGGATCGAACTGATCTCCCAGATTGTCGGCCGCCTCTTTCCAGCGGCCCTGGACCCCGCGCTTGATATAGATCTGCATCGTGATCAATGCCGCGATGACAATGATAAACAGGACCGAGAGCTCCAGGATGCTTTGCGCCTTCTTCGTTCTCATGACGTCAATTCACCTCCGAGAAACCGCCATTCGAAAAAGTATGTGTCGTCGTTTCCACGCGCATATCGTCCACCCTCTCGACGTTTCTCCATCCGTATGTCTTCTGGATCGTGGTATTCATCGCGCTCTCGAGGCCCTGAGTTTCCGTATAACCGTACTGCGACTCGTAATTCTGTTCACTGTTGGCCTGAAGCCCGATCTGGTCCATGCCCACTTTCACAAGACTTTGGGTCCCGCGCTTGACAAAGGTATACATCACCATCAGGGCGCCGGTCACAAGCATGATGACCATGGAATATTCCATGATCGACTGGGCCTGACGCGAAAAGCGCATATCAGTCCTCCTGTTCAGCCTCGGCGGAAGGCGGCAACTGCTGACTGATGGAAGCCGTGTTGCTGACGGTGAGGGTCTCCTTGTTATGATACGCCTGACCTCTCACGACATTCTCCAGCACCGCGCTCCGGGTATCCGTATTACTCGAACTGTTCGCATAATACGGCTCGTACTCGATCGCGACCGGCTGGCCCAAGGCCGTGGCCGTCTGTTTGATGACATACCGTTGGGCGTCAAAAATACGGCCCTGGAGCGCCCGACGGCCGTACACGGTCATGGCCGCGACCGCCGTGACCGCCAGGATCAAAAGGAGCGCGTATTCCGAGATCATGCTCTGGCCTGACCGCAACCGCCTCAACATGGCATTAACCTCACAGCTCCTTTTTCGCGCCCGCGCCTTATTCCCCGTCTCCGGCCCAATAAGTATCCTGAATATTGGCAATATTCAACTCTTCGGTCACATTCGTTGTTTCCGGCGCACGCAGAGAGGAATTGGAAACCCCTCCGGCGAATGTTTGCGATGTATTGGAAATCGTATTCGTCCATTTGATCCGATTGACGTTCCCGGGATCATACTGACCGCCGATGTCGTCGGTGGCGCTCTTGGCCCGGCCCTGGATGCCGCGCTTCATGTACTGGGTCATGGTGATGAGGGCCCCGATCACGATCACGATGAGGATGGCATACTCCATGGTGCTCTGGGCCCGACGGGACAATGCTGGTCTTTTCATAAGGATCTCCCTCATAGAAAACTATTTCTCCGGCTCTTCATCCTGCAGCGGATTCTCTGTCCAAACATCGATCGGCTTATTATCGGTTCCGGTGCGATTGAAGACGCTCGCCTCATAACCATTCTTCTCCGCCTCGGAATAGGCGTTCTTGATCAGACTGTCCCCCGTCTCGTTGAGGCTTGTGTTCGCGGACCTGTCATTGTCAAAGTTCGAATCCTGATAATACGGCTCATACTGCATGTCCGTTCCTGTCTTGGTCCCCGTCGCAGCGGTCAGGAGGCGCGCGGTATCAAAAGTGCGGCCGTTCATCGCGCGCTGGACATAGGTCTGCATCGCGATCACGGCCCCCACAACGAGCGCGATCAGGATCGCGTATTCCGCCGTGTTCTGGCCTCTCTTGTTCCAACCCGGTTGGCTCTGCATAACCCCTCCTTAATGGGTGAACTTGCCCGTCATGCTCTCCATTTGCCCGGCCGCATCGACCAGGGTGTTGTTAACCGCTTCCTTGAATGGCGAGTTCGGCCCTGCCACAAAAGCGATGATCACCACAAGGACCGCCGTGACCAGCAGGATATATTCAAGCGTGCTCTGGGCTTTTTGGGATCGCATACCATCCTCCTTATTGGGGCATATAGGTCGTCTGGGTATTATCCGTCGTGAAGGTCTCGGTCACATTCGTGGTGCTGCACGTGTAGTCCGTATTAGTTCCCTCTCCGTTCGTGGTTTCGGTCACGACCGTTTTGGACTCGGACCGCTTCCAGTAATTCGTCTCCGCGGTCTCGAACTGGTCACCGATGTCGTCCGTCGAGCTCTGCAGCTTGCCCTGGATCCCTCGTTTCATATAGATCTGCATGCTCAAAAGCGCCGCGACCACGATGGTCACGAGCACCGCGTACTCCAGCGTGCTCTGCGCCCGGGAAAACTTTCCTCTGGTTGTCTGCATACCCTTTCTCTCCTTTTCTTAATCCTGTCCCGAAGCCCCAACCTCTGCGTTATATCCGGTCGTATCATAGCCTCCCGCGGCCCGCTCTCTGTTGGTGGCCAGATTCACGCCCACCTGGTCGGCCGAGGCGATCGTCAGATCATTCTTGTCCGTTGTGGTCGTGTATTGCGAATTCTGATAGTAGGGTTCATATTGCGCGGTACGTCCCAGATCAAACCCCACCACACCCGCATCGGTCAAGGCCTGATTCATGTCGTCCTTCATGGTCAAAGACGCGCCGCGCATGCGGGCCTGAAGGTTCCTCTGCGTGAACGTCTGCATGGCCACGACCGCCCCGACGACAAGCGCGATCAGGATCGCGTACTCGGCCGTGTTCTGCCCCTTGCGTGCTCCGGGTTTTCTTTTCGTCATAACGCCCTCCTTCAAGGCTCTCTCTTTCGGCTCCATTTACGGGTTTTGCTGTTGATCCACAACAGGATCAAAGACATCCGAGAACCGGCCGGACATGCTGGTCATTTCTTGTGAAACGGAATTCAGAGAATTGTTAAGCGTTTTCTGGAAGAACGATTCTTTTCCCATAAGGAACGTGATGATGACCACGATCACGGCCGTGACCAGGATCACATACTCCAGCGTGCTCTGCCCCCGTCGAGATCTTTGAACCATGGTCCCCTCCTTCACAAGGCCTGTCCGGTTTAATCCGTACGACTGTACTCCAGAATGTCCGCCTGCTTGGCCTGCACCGCCCGATAAATATAGGTGCTCATGGCCCCGAGCGCCGCAGCCACGACCGTGGCGACCACCGCGTATTCAATCATGCTTTGCGCGCGCGTCATGGAAGATCGACGGAACATCCTTGGCTCCCTTTTTTGGCACGAGAACAGACCCGGTCCCCCTCTTGGTCTGCCCTCCCTTGCGTCTCGCAAGGATAGTTGAAGTATAGCATACGCATTTTAAGTTTTTAATAAGAAATCAAAGAAAACAGAAAGCGCTTTCCCGGCGCACAAAGGCCAGGGCGGAAGAAGAGATCACGCGGAGCAAGACGAGAAAAAGAGGACATGTCCCTGGCCATCCGGAATTCCCATCGCATTCAATCGTTGCAGAAAATCCCCAAGGCCGTCGCGCGGTTCAAGGCCCGCAGGAAGTTCCAGCCGAATCAAAAGAAACCCCTTTTTTCTTTTGACCTCTCCGGAGAGAAGCGCGATGTCTTTGGCCCATTCTGCCCCGGATAATCCCCAAAACATGTTCAATAAAGAAGAAACGACACCCTTCACGACTTCAAGGGCGCTATTATTTGAAAGTGGAGTGTTGTTGCTATATTCTTGTTCATTTTTGATTGTATTTCCCATAAAAGATGTGCTTTTGTTGTATTTTTTCGATTCATTGTGGTGCAATGAGAAAAAGCCTCTCTTTCCATAACAAAAGAGGATGTCCCGGGAAGAAAGACCAAAGGCATTGGTCAACAAACACATCTTTTCCCCTCTTCCTTCTTTCTCAACAACCAGAACCCGCAGGACATCCCCGTCAGCAAGGGAGAGCTGCGTTTCCGAAAAGGTGAGCTGCTGATCGGAAAATGGATCAAAAAAAGACTGCGGATTCTGGATCACGTCCGTATCGAGACGAGCGAATTCCTCATCGGTCAGTGCTGCCCGCGCCACAAAGATACGGGACATCTGCGGGACATCCGACGTTTCAAAAAGAACCTTCCCGCCCTCTCCCAAAACCTCCACCCGGCTCAGGCCCTGCTGCGTTCCCATGAGCTGAAAGAAAAGAAGGGCGTCCCCCTTGAAAACCCCTTCCGGAAGGGAATGAAGGACAAGCGGTTCTGTGTTCGCGACCAAAAGATCCGCACAAAGCCGCACGCTCGAAAAAAGAGGGATGGGAGGATCCCCCGCCTCCCCGTCCACGCAAGACAAAAGAGGATCGCAAATAAGGACATTTCCTTTCCCGTCGGAAAGACGGACCGCATGGGCCGCGCTCGAGGCAGAGCCCAGAAGGCTTTCCACGCGGATGGCCTGTTCTGGCGTCAACTCCAAACGTGGCTCTTGCGGACCCGCAGCCACTTCTGCGCCAAGAATCTGGAAGATGTCCGGATCCGGTGCGGGATCATCGGGAGGGACCAAAAGCTTACGGACCAGCTGTGCCTTCCAAAGATATTCACGGGCTCCCGCATTCTTTTCCGACGGAGAAATCCCCGCGGCTTCCCGGATCCTCAATCCTTCCGTCGCGGCCCAAAAGAGCGCGCAGACGGCAAGCATGCCCCCCTGTTCGTATCTGATCCCGACCGCATCATCCCAAAATCGATCCGTGCCCTCCGGACCATCCGCAGAGGCCCGGACCAGCTCGAGGCGGACCTCTTCCGCATCCGGGACAGCGACAGGGACGGCGCAAATATCCGGCATCAAGGACGTCTGAACAACCGGCTCTTCGATGGACAGGTTCCCGAACTCCTCGGACGCCGCGGACCCCTCGAGATCCTCGCGCCCTTCCGGAACTGTTTCCGGTTCCGGCGCCTCTTCTTCAGACCTTTCAAGAGGCTCGAAGGCATTCCCCGCGACCTCGGGAACGATTTCTGCCCCTTCCGCGATCTTCAGTCGTTCAGGGACCTGGGGCAAGGGTTCGGGCAAAGGTGCAGGGAGTTCCTGCGCCGGAACGGGCGCGGGAAGAGGGACGGAAAGGAACGGCTCCACATTTTTCATGAGAACCGCCTTCTTTTCCCTGGGGATCGAAAAATTCTTCGGGGGCTTGGCGTGAGAAGGCCGGCCGACCGGATTGCTCAACGCAGCCTGCTTCATCACCGCATTGACCGAGGACTTGGACACCTCGACCTGAAAGCGCTCTTGAACGACCCCTACCATTTTCCGACAACTGATGGCAGGGTCTTTCTGCTTGCGGTCAATGATGAAATCAATGACCTCTTGTCTTAATTTATAAACAACGCCCATAATTTGTCCACTCTGGACACAGTGCTACGCAACCTCTTGATCCTTCAATAAATTAACACGGGTCTTTCTATTTCTGAAATGAAATTGTGAGGATATCACCGACCCTGACATCTGCCCTGGAGAGAGTTCCGGCCGGAAGCTCGAGGGCGCTATGCGCTTTCCAGAAAACCGGGCTCACGGTCCAGGGCCGAAGATCTGCGAGCAGTCCCACCGCACGGTATTGAGGATCAAGGAAGACGATATCGATGGCAAACCGCATAAAGAACATGTGGACCGACGAACAGGGACGAATGAGGAGGGCCTCACCGGCGAGAAATGTCTTTCGGCCCAAGAGGCCCCTCATCCGGCTCCAGGGACGATCCGCAACGACCGCACGATCCGCAAGAACCGTGCCTGTTCTTTGATGGAGGATCCGTGCGACCATTTAGGCGTCGGTCTTTTGGGGTGTGAAGAGGTCCTGTCCGATGTCGATCCCGCGGCGCAAGAACTTCTCATAACAGCCCGGGATATATCCGGTCGGCCGGTAGTCCCCGATGATGTTCCCCTCGGAGTCGATCCCCTTCTGATCGAAAATGAAGATATCCTTCACCTCGGGGATCCCGTCGATAAGCTCCCCGGTCAGCTCCGAGATCGCCACGACCCGCCGACGGCCGTCGGATCCGCGGTTGACGTGGACCACGATGTTCAGGGCCGAGGCGATCATCTCGTAGGCCGCACGCAGCGGCAGTTCAAGTCCGCTCAAAAGGATGAGCGAATTGAGACGCGTGATGGCGTCCCTCGTGCTGTTGGCATGGATGGTCGTCAAGGATCCGTCATGACCGGTGTTCATGGCCTGGAGCATGTCCAGGACCTCGGCGCCTCGGCACTCACCGATGATGATGCGGTCGGGGCGCATACGAAGCGTGTTCACGAACAGGTCCCGGATCGTGACCTGCCCCCGCCCCTCCAGGTTCGGCGGACGCGATTCGAGACGCGCCCAATGGTCCTTGTTGATCTTGAGCTCCGCCGCGTCCTCGATCGTGATAATCCTCTGACCGTCGGGAATGTAGTGCGAGATGATGTTCAGGAGCGTGGTCTTCCCCGACCCCGTCCCGCCGGAAACCAGGATGTTCATGCGGCAGACGACCGCGGCCTCGATGAACTTGGCCATCGGTTCCACAATGCTGCGATAGCGATAGATCAGATCGTCCATCGTCAGGCGCTCCTGGGCGAACTTTCGGATGGTGATCATCGGCCCCCGCAAAGAGAGCGGAGGGATGATCGCATTGATGCGCGACCCTTCGGGGGTTCGGGCGTCGACCATGGGCACCGACTCGTCGATACGCCGGCCCAGGGGGGCAATGATGCGCTCGATCACCATGCGGACATGGGAATCGGACATGAACTTCTTGTTCGTCAGAACAAGCTTCCCGCCCTTCTCGACATAGATCTCGTCCTTGCTGTTGACCATGATATCGGTCACGTCCGGATCCGCCAAAAACTCTTCGAGCGCTCCAAGGCCGAGCGCCTCGTTGATGATCTCCTGCACGATCCGCGAACGGGCCTCGTGCGAGGACATGACCGCGCCCGCCTCGTCCGCCATGATATCGATGATGTGCTTCTGCGCCTCTTTCTTGATCGCCGCGGCCTGTTCCGGATTGGCCATGGCCTCGGGCGTCATCACGCGAAGATTCATCTTCTCGACGAGCTTCTCATGCACGCGCTTCTTGAGCTTGACGACCTCGTCCTCTTCCTTCTTGGTCGTATAGACGACCTTGGCCCGCGAGATCCCCTCCACGACGCCGAACTTCTCCCAGAAATCTTCTTTTTTCTTCTCTTCCTGGGTGGCGCGGACACGGATCTCATCCGAGACCTGGACATAGATGGACTGCTCTTCCAGGGAACGGGCCAGATCATGGAAGGCCGTGGCCACACGCGAACGGGGATTGTCCACAACGGCCGGGACTCCCCGATTCAGGGAAAGGCCTACGATGCGTCCGTCGGAAGGGATGCGCCCGATGACATCAAGGCCCAGGGCCATCTGGACCTCCTGAGAGGCGACCCCCCCGTGGCTCTCGGCGCGATTAAGGACAAGACGGATCATCCGCATCGGAAAATGCTGGTTCTGAAGGATCTCGACCCCCCACTTGACCTGATAAACGGCCAGGACATCCGGGGTCGCGATCAAAAGGATCAGGTTGGAAACATCGAGCGTTGTCAGGGCGGTCTCGGAAAAAAGTCCGCCCAGATCGACAACAACATAATCATAAACCTGGACCACCTTCCGGAAGAACACCTGGATCTGTTCCTTGGTGACCTGGCCGATCTGGCGGACATTTCCGACGGCAGGAATAAAGTCAAGACCGCTCACATGGGAGGCCACATAATTCTTGATGGGAATAACATCGTGCGGCTTGATGAGTTCCGGAATGGCATCGATCATGGAAAAGGAGGGGACCAGATTGAGCATCCGGGCCATGTCCTTTCCGGCCTGCAGGTCCATGTCCACGATCAGGACCTTGTGGCCCGCCAGGGCGAGCGCGGTCGCCGTGTTCACGCTGACGAACGTCTTTCCAACGCCACCCTTGTTACTGAAAAGAGATATGACCTTTCCGGGCATGGATCCTCAACAGTTCAATCCGTGGTTTTCAGCGCATCAATCCTGACCATACACGATCGGGATCACAAGAGAGACCTGCTCTCCCTTGAGATCGGCGGGGAACGAAGGATACGGGGCCAGCATATAGGCCGTATTCACAGCGTCCTGATCGAACACATCATAGCCGGAGGACTCCTTCACGGTCGCGCCGCGCAAGGACCCGTCATTGCGGATGACCATCTCGACCTTGACGGTCCCGCGCCATCCGTTCTCCCGTGCCGCGAGCGGATACGCTACGGCCGAGGCGATCTTTTGCTGGACCTGGAGACCATAGGCCCCGATGGCCTGGGGGAGCGCAAATCCGCGGCTGACCGCGTTCTCCGAGATCACCGGGAGGTCCTCCCGGTTCCTCTCGGGAGGGATCGCCACCGGGACCATCTCGACCGTCCGGGGAGCGGCCGCGGCCGTAACGGCGGCGGGGGCTGCGGTCTTTTTCTGCGTCTTGGATTTGAGGACCGTCGGGGTCAGCGTGATCACGACCTCCGTGTCTTCATTGGCCAGCGGCGTCTCTACTTTACGAAAAAGTATTCCCACCAGAGGGATCTTTCCTAAAATGGGGACCCGGGACACCTGTTCGTTGTCCCGCTTCTTGATCAGCCCCGCCAGCACGATCGTCTGACGGTCATCCAGCAGAAGATGCGTCTGGGCCGACCTCACAATGAACGCCGCGTCCCCGAAGGTCGGTTGCGCGGAATCGATATCCCGGATCTCGGTGTTCATGCTGATCTCGATCTTCCCGTCGCGCAAGGTCGGGGTGATCGCCAGGCTCACGCCGTATTCCTTATATTCGATCTCCTGCGTCACGTTCCCGTTCCCGTCCTGGGTAACGCTGGTCCTGATGGGATATTCTCCGCCCACAAGGAGGTTGGCCTCTTTCCCGTCGGAGACGACCAGACGCGGCTTGGAAATGATCCGGGCCCGGCCATCGGTGATCATCGTGTTTATCGTCGCCACGATCGCGTCTACTCTATTGAAATCTCCCAACTTGAAAACATCCTCGATCTCTCCGGTCTGGGGAAAATTCGACTCGGAGATCCCGATAGACTGGTTCCAGTCGACACCCAGGGTCTTGCTGAGCGTGGTGGACAGCTCTGTGATCTGCATATCGATCTGGATCAGGTCCTGGATCTTCTCGCTGTTCACAAGAACGATCGTCTTTTCCGCGACGGGTTCCAGGGCCTTGGTCAGGGAGGGCATCTTCTCATCCAGAAGATCGCCGGAAACAACCACCTTTCCCTCCTGGGCGTTCTCCTGCACGGTCAGTCCCATAAGCCCCGCGCTCTCCAGAAGTGTCCGAACGCGCATTTTCAAAGACCTCAGATCGTCCTCATAAACCCGCAGGATCACGGTCTTTTTTCCAGAGGAATCCCAGATAAAAAGCCCGGTCTGGCCCACGGTCTTTCCGATCACGCCCACGCTGGTGGCATTGGCATCGGTGATGTCCGCGATCTCGGGATTGGCAACGGAGACACGCTTCAATCCGCTCACATCCGTCGTGTACACGTCCCCGATCATGATCTCTGCGGTCTCATCAGCCCCCTGCGCTCGGACCGAGAAGGGACAGGCCGTGAGGACCATTGCCGCGACCATGCCTGCAACAAGACCCCGCTTTCCGATCGATGTCAGAAGATCTCCCATAACTTAAAGCTCCCTTCCGCCTCTAAAGACCTGGATGTCGGGTATCGTGACCGCCTCCTCCTTCTCCTCAACAACGTTCAGCTGCTCAATGTCGGTGCCGTTGTTCTCGAGCGCATAATCCGCCAATGCCGCCCACGTCGCGGCCGAGACCATCTCGCGATTCTTTTCCGTCGGAGCGCGAAGGGCGAGCTCCAAGCTCCCGT
>JAAYZZ010000146.1 GCA_012514595.1 Elusimicrobiota bacterium | reverse complement strand
GAGGTGTTGTGCTGGTGACCCTTCGGGTCTTTGAATTGTTGTTCGAAGAGCTGACGAATTTCACTCTTCTTGAGTTGTCCGATTCTTTGAACCAGCCTCTCTTAAGACGCCTGGCCTTTGAGGCTCCGGGGACATATCATCACAGTCTTCTTTTGAGCAATATTGCCAGTGCCGCGGCGGATGCCATCGGGGCCAATCAGCTCTTGGTCCGGGTCGGGGCCTATTATCATGATATCGGCAAGCTGGAAAAGCCCCAGTATTTCACTGAAAACCAGATGATGGCCGATAACAAGCATGATCAGCTCGAACCATCCGTCAGCCGTTTGGTCATCCTCAATCATGTGAAGGAGGGGGTGGAGATCGCCAAAAAGGAACGTTTGAGCCCCCGGATCATTGATTTCATTCGACAGCATCATGGCACCAGCCTCATGCATTATTTTTACCAGCGGGCCATCGAATCCGAGGGCGCGGAGAAAGTCGACGAGGCTTCCTACCGCTATCCCGGTCCCAAGCCGCAGACCAAGGAGGTCGCGATCGTGATGCTGGCCGATGCCGTCGAGGGCGCCACCCGGGCCATGGACGAGAGGAGCCCGGCCAAGATCGAGGAGGTGGTGCGCCGCGTGATCAACAACAAATTTATCGACGGACAGTTTGACGACTGCAATCTCACCCTTCGCGAGATCGAGAAGATCGCGTCCGCCTTTACCCGCACCCTGAGCGCCATGTATCATATCCGCGTCAAGTATCCTGATGCCTCCAAGAAGAACAGCTGACATAACGCTCGGCGGGCGTGTTCCCCGGCCCTTGACCTGCGGGGATATTGAGCGTGCGGCCCGGTCTTTCCTCAAGACCCTTCAGGTCTCTAAAGCCCAGATCTCGATCGTCTTTCTCGATCCCCGGTCCATGCGGAGACTGAACCTGGAATTCCTGGGGCATGATTATGTGACGGACGTGGTGACGTTTGATCTGGGGAGCGAGAGATCGGGGACAAGGGATAAGGGACAAGGAACAGGGAGGGCGAAAAGAAAGGGGAAAGAAAACTCTTTTCTTTCGATTTGCTCGAGGAGGTCTTTTCCGTGCCCCATGTCCCATGTCCCGTGTCACCTTAATGGTGAAATATACATCTGCCCTTCCCAGGCCCGCAAGAACGCCCGCCTGTTTGACGCCCCTTTTAGGGAAGAGGTCCTGCGATATCTGGCGCACGGGCTTCTTCACCTGTCGGGTCTTGATGATGCCACGCCGGATGAGAGAAGGCACATGACCTCATCGGAAGATCGTCTTCTCGGATCATTTCTGAGCGGGCCTGCCCTGTTGACCTGATGCCGTCGGACGGTGTCATGGCTTGACATCCTCCCGGCCCAGATCAAAAGGCAGGGCCTTTACCGACACTTCATCTCTGCTTAATATCCCCTTCATATTTACAGCGTATATTCCCCCTGATCTCATTTGTGACAACACAAAAAGAAGGGGGATGTATGTTGAGAAAGTTCGTATGGGTTCTTGCGGCCGCAGTTCTTGTTGTCTGTCCGCAGCCTGCCCACGCCGGGGAGACAGATCTCCTCGTGCAGAAGCTCGTCGAGAAAGGGATCCTGACACCATACGAGGCCCAGATCCTTCAGGATGACATCAAACAGGATGTCAACAATCAGATCGCAAAGCAGGAGAACTCCGCGATCCCTTCCTGGGTCCAGTCCCT
>JAAYZZ010000145.1 GCA_012514595.1 Elusimicrobiota bacterium | reverse complement strand
GTGAAGCGCGCCAAACTTTTCCATCGGCGGGAGAACAGGTCCAAGAAGAACCGCCTCAAGACCGAGGCCGTGGCGCCTGCTGCATTGTGAGACGGTGTTTGGGAGGGATCCCTCCCGACATGATCAGATTCGATAATGAAGCGAAAGCCGGAAACGGCTTTCGCTTTGTTTTTGGTGTCGATGAGGCCGGAAGAGGTCCTCTGGCCGGTCCTGTGGTCGCGGCTGCCGTTCTTCTCACGACAACGGATTTTTCCGCTCCCGTTGGTGATTCGAAGAAGCTGACCCCCGGGCAGCGCGAGCGGGCCTTTGTTGAGATCCTGGAGAGGGCATGGATCGGCATGGGGATCATGAATGAGCGGGTCATTGATGAGGTGAACATCCTGCGTGCGACCCATCTTGCCATGGCGCTGGCGATGCGGGATTTGTTGGCGCGTCTTCCTGCCGAGATGCAGGCGGTTCGGGCCGAGAGGGGGATCAAGGGCCTCGTGGATGGAAATTCCTTTTCTGGTTTTTCAGAGGTCCCCCTTGATCTCGTCGTGGGTGGCGACCGCCAGAGCGCGTCCATTGCCTGCGCCAGCATCGTGGCCAAGGTCTGGCGGGACAGGATCATGGGCCAGTATGACAAGGTCTATCCCGCCTATTTCTTTGCCCGCCACAAGGGGTACCCGACATCATTTCACAGGGAGGCGGTTCTTCGTCACGGACCTTCCCCTATTCATCGGGCCAGCTTTAGGCTGACCTGAAGTGTTCGTGCTTTTCCATTTTTCCCTTTTCTCCCAAAAATTCTTTTAGTACACTACAATCAATTGTTCGTTCATCCAGTGGAGACGCCATGTCGAAAGAGTTCGATCCCCAGATCCTGTCCAAGGCGGTTCAAGAGGTTGTGTGCGACGCCTTTTCAAGGGTCTGCCGGGCGCAGCCGGGGGAAGAGCCTGTCGTTTTTGAGCGGGATATCATCGAGAGCGATGGCCGCATGCGCCTGGCGCCCATGCAGCGGTTCAACACGACGGCCTATGCCGCTGTTGTGAACTTTTTCCTGAATGCCCAGGACCAGAAAAAGAACTATCCTGTCGGGACGCTGGCGTTCTTTGTCCGGGAGGATATGGTCGAGAGGTTCCTCAAGGCCCAAAAGGTCACCTTCAAGGATGATGACGAGGAGATGATCAAGGAGAAGGTGGGCGACTTCGCGGGGGTTCTGGCCGGCGAGCTCAAAAACCGCCTTGCCTCGCAAGGGTATGCGGAAGTCCTTTTGTCCGCACCCGAGAACCACAAGAATACGATCCCCGACGGGATCCCGTTCAATTACGATCTTTACAAAAAGACAGAGATCCTGTTCCAGTTCTGGAAACAAAAGTGTGTTGTGGTGGAGATCTGTATGGGGCAGCTTCCGCGCCGGGGGGCGTGAAAAGGGAAAGGGAGAAAAGGATGTCGATCTTTTGGGACCCGCGTCAAAAGAAGCCGCAGCCATGGATCTATGTCGTTTTTCTTCTTTTGGTCGTGGCCCTTCTTGCCCTGGTCTATGGCTATGGGATGAAACGCGCGGAAGAGAAAGGGATCGGTCTTCGGCCTGTTACGGGCCCGATCCTTTGGAGCAGGGGCTGAGTCTTATGGCGAATGCGATCCTCCTCATATCCTGTCCCGACAAAAGAGGCATTACGGCCGCGGTGACGGAGTTCGTATTCCGGCGCAACGGAAATATCCTTCATGCCGCCCAGCATACCGATGAGAAGGCGGGTCTCTTTTTCATGAGGATCGAGTGGTCCCTGGAAGGATTCTCGGTCCCGCGGGATGCTATTTCCGATGAGTTCAGGCCTTTGGCGACACTGTTCTCTATGGACTGGGATTTGTTCTTCTCCGACGAGAAGGTGCGGACCGCCATTTTTGTCTCCCGCCATCTGCATTGTCTGCATGATCTTCTGTTCCGGCACCAGGCCGGCCAGCTTCCGGGGTGCGATATCCGCGGCATCATCAGCAATCACCCCGATGCAAGTCCTGTCGCCAGGCAGTGGGGGATCGAATTTCTCGAGGTCCCGGTCATGCCCGATACGAAGATTGTCGCGGAGGAGCGGCAGCGGCAGATCCTTCGCCAGAAGGGGATAGAGCTTGTGATCCTGGCGCGCTATCACCAGATCCTCAGCCCCGAGTTCGTGGCCGAGTATCCCAGCCGGATCATCAATATCCATCATTCCTTCCTTCCCGCGTTCGTCGGAAAGAATCCTTACGCCCAGGCCTATGAGAAGGGTGTCAAGATCATCGGAGCGACCAGCCACTATGTCATTGCGGACCTCGATCAGGGGCCCATCATCGAACAGGATACGGCCCGGATCGACCACCGTTATTCCGTGGAGGACCTTGTGGAGATCGGTCAGGACCTGGAGCGGGTCGTTCTCTATCGGGCGGTCCGCTGGCATCTGGAGCGGAAGATCCTCTGCCGGGGCAACAAGACCGTTGTGTTTGATTAAAGGAGGGTTGTTGTGGCCAGGAAATGGGCTTTGAGGTCCTTAAGGGACTCTTCTGTCGTTCTCAAGTTCCATGTCTTTTTTGTGGTCATGAGCCTTCTGCCGCTCACCATCCTGTTCTACCTCTACTGGCAGATCAAGGAATCGGGACAGATCCCGGTCTCTGTTGACGAGCTGAATAATGTTCTTTTGCTCGTCTCTGTCGGGATCCTCGTCGGATATTTCTCCATGCGGATGCTTCTCAAGGGGCTGGTGGATGTGGTGCATTCGAGCACGCGAAGGCTCAAGGAGATCCTGGGGCCGCAGGCCCTGCAGGATGTCCTGAAGGCGGATGAGGACGAGATCGAGGCCTTGACGCAGAGCTTCAATGAGGTAACGGCGCGTCTGATGGAGAATGTCTCGGACCTGGAGGCGACCCGGAAGACCCTCCGGTCCGTGCTGATCCGCGTGGGGCATGGAGGGGTGGGGGTGAGCAGCATTACGGCCTTTTTTGATCTGATCGTTGAGACGATCACCAATGCCCTCGATGGCCGCAAGGGATTCCTGCTTGTCGTGGATGATGAGAAGGGGGGACTGATCCCCCGTGCGACCTACGGGGTTCCATTGAAATCTCTCGAGGGGGTGCGGGTCCCTCTGGACTCGGGGATCTTTCTTCCGGTTCTTCAGGGAAGAATGACCGCGATCATTCCCGGCGTGTCGAACGTTCATGGTCAAGAGCTGCTTTCCGGCCTTCTGGAATATCCGCTTATTTGTGCCCCTTTGCTGGTGAACGACCGGG
>JAAYZZ010000015.1 GCA_012514595.1 Elusimicrobiota bacterium | reverse complement strand
GTTCCCGGAGACACCCTGGGCAAGATCTCCAAGAGATACAACGTGACCATGGACCTCATCCGCGCGAGCAATAATCTCAAAGGGGATGTCATCCGGGTGGGGCAGAAGCTTCGGGTCTGGACAGGAAAGTTCACGGTCCTTGTCGACAAGTCCCGCAATACGCTGATGCTCAAGAACAATGGCGAGGTTTGGAAGGTCTATTCGGTCTCCACAGGGACCGGGAATTCCACTCCCGTGGGAACCTTCAAGATCGTGACGCGACTGGAGAACCCGGTCTGGTTCCGGACCGGGGCCGTCATCCCGCCCGAGAGCCCCGAGAACGTCCTGGGGACGCGCTGGATGGGATTTGATATTGAAGGGTACGGGATCCACGGGACCGTCGAGCCGGACAAGATCGGCCAGCAGGTGACCGCGGGCTGTGTCCGGATGCGCAACAGTGATGTGGAGGAGCTTTATGCCATCCTTCCCATGGGGACAGAGGTGACAATCGTCGACTGAGAACGGGCCCCGGGCCCGGAAATATCGAACTTCAACGAGGGACATTATGGCAGCGCTAGATTTTGAGAAACCGATCATCGAGATCCAGAAGAAGATCGATGACCTGCAGAGGGTCTCGGACAAGCATCTGGACCTGGGTCCGGAGATCAAGAAGCTCGAGCAGAAGCTTGAGGCGGCCAAGACCAAGGCGTATACGAATCTGACCGCTTGGCAGAGGATCCAGATCGCCCGTCATCCCAGGAGGCCCTATACGCTGGATTATATCCGGATGATGATGACGGATTTCGTCGAGATCCACGGGGACCGTCTTTTTGCGGATGATCTTGCGATGATCGCGGGGTTTGCGATGATCGAGGACGAGCGGGTGGTGGTGATCGGCCATCAGAAGGGGCGCGACACCGCCGAGAATGTGAAACGCAACTTCGGCTGTGCGCATCCGGAGGGCTATCGCAAGGCGATGCGGGCCATGCGTCTCGCCGAGAAGTGCGGTCTTCCTGTGGTGGTCTTCATTGATACGCCCGGGGCCTATCCCGGGATCGGTGCGGAGGAGCGCGGTCAGGCCCAGGCGATCGCCGAGAATCTGCGCGACATGGCAGGCCTGAAGACCCCTGTCATTGCGACTGTCATCGGTGAGGGCGGCAGCGGCGGCGCGCTGGGCGTGGGGGTCGCGGATTATGTCCTGATCCTCCAGCATTCTTATTATTCTGTTATCTCGCCAGAGGGGTGTGCCTCTATTCTCTGGAGAAGCGCAACCAAGGCATCGGAGGCCGCCGAAGCTCTCAAGCTCACGGGGGAACATCTCATGAAGTTCGGGATCATCGACGAGATCATCCCGGAACCGTTGGGGGGTGCCCACTACGCGCCTGAAGCTGTGGCCGAGCGGCTCAAGACATCGATCCTCAAGCAGATCGAACGACTGAAGGACCTTTCTGCCAAAGATCTCCTTGAGGCGCGCTATGCCAAGTTCCGCGCCATCGGGGAATACTCCCAGGCCTCCTGACCCGGATCGTCCTATGGATATTTTGAGCCTGTCCGTTGAGGAGCTTTCCGCCCATCTGGTCGGGGAAGGGCACCCGGCCTATCGTGCCCGCCAGGTCTTCGAATGGATTTATCACAAGCAGATCGTTGATCCGACGCTGATGACCTCGCTTCCCAAGCCCCTGCGGGATTTGTTGGGGGGGCATCTTCCCTTTCCTGTCCTCATCGAGGGCCAGCGGCAGGTCTCCCGGGATGGAACGATTAAGTTCCTTTGGGAACTTTCTGATGGGCAAAGGATTGAATCGGTCTTTATTCCCATGCGGGGGCATGCGACCCTTTGCATCTCCTCCCAGGCGGGGTGCAAGTTCGGCTGCGGTTTCTGTGCCAGCGGTCTGGGGGGGTGGAAGCGCAATCTGTCGACGGGAGAGATCATCGCCCAGGTCCTTCAGGCGATGCGGGCCGTGCGCCCTCAAATCATCACGCATATTGTTTTTATGGGGGTGGGGGAGCCGTTCGACAATGCAGAAAATGTTTTTAAGGCCGTGCGGATTCTGAACGCGCCGGAGGCCTTCGGGATCGCGGCCCGCCGGATCACGATCTCGACCTGCGGGGTCGTGCCGGGGATCAAGGCCATGGCCCAAAGCGGTCTTCAGCTGGAGCTCTCGGTCTCGCTTCATGCATCCAATGACCGCTTGCGTTCGTGTCTCATGCCTGTGAATAAGAAATATCCTCTGAAGGATCTGATCGCGGCCTGTCGGGAGTACGCCCTCAAGACCCGCCGGCAGGTCACTTTTGAATATATCGGAATTCGGGATTTGACGTGCACTCCCCGGGCGGCCCAGGAATTGTCCGGGCTTTTACAGGGATGGCTTTGCAAGGTCAATCTGATCCCTTATAATCCGGTCGCGGAATTCCCTTTTCAGCCGGCGGCAGAGGAAGAACGGACCGGATTTGAGAGGGCCTTGAGGTCTGCGGGTGTTCCTGTGACCCACCGAACGCCCAGAGGAAGGGATATCTCCGCGGCGTGCGGGCAGTTGCGGCATGGTCTTCAGAAGCGTGGAAGGGTCGGGTGAATTACGGGCCTTGAAGTTTCTTGATCAGGCGCTGCACTTTAGGATTGTTGAGGAGTGCGGCGGTCTTGGGGTTTGTCTCCAGTGCGGCGAAGTCTTTATTCTGGGCCGCCGTGAGGAATGAGGCATCGCTGATAAGCGCAATGATCTCGGGGTCTGAAGCCATGTCCTGAATGTCCTGCATGATCTGGGGGTCTCCCAGGATCCGGGACTGGATCGCGTCGAATTCGGAAGGAGGGGGGGTGTCTGCGTCCTGAGAAAAAGAAAACGAGGGGAGGATGATGGTCAAAGAGAGCAGGAAAATGGCCAAGCGCATGGAATTCTCCTCGGTTGAAAAAATCTGTTGTTGATAAAAGTGATTATGTTATAATGCCCGCCATTCTTCAAGGGATATTTGTTTTTCCGGAGAAAGCCGGGACTCACGAAAGGAGCATGAGGTCGTATGGGTAAGGTAAAACCAGAGAACGAGTGGAAATTCAAGTGCGCGGGGACAGGTAAGGCGATCAAGCGCAAGACCCGCTATTATCGTAACGGGAAATATTACGCGAACAAGTCTGCTTGGGCGGCTCAGGCCAAGAAAGAGGCTGAAGAGAAGGCCAAGCAGGCCGAAGAGGCCAAGGCCGCTGCGGCAGCTGCCGAAGGGGAATCCAAGACCGCGTAGGTTCCTTGATCTTTCCGAAAAGAAAACCCGGTATCCTATAAGGATGCCGGGTTTTTTTGTTTCTCAAGGGATCAGAAGAAGTGCTGGAGGTGGGAGTCGAACCCACAAGCCCGTGAGGACATCGGTTTTTGAGACCGACGCGTATGCCATTCCGCCACTCCAGCGGCTTTTGATAGGGGGATAGGAAGGGCCGCTATTCAAGCGCTCCCGTGCCGTTCAGGGTCCGGGATCTTTTTGGGCGAAAGAAAGTGGAGCAGAAGGGGATCGAACCCTCGACCTCTTGAATGCCATTCAAGTGCTCTCCCAAACTGAGCTACTGCCCCAAAAATTGTGCGAAACAGGAAAAGAGCGGAGAGCAATATAGCATCCGTGTTTTTATTTGGCAAGTTTTTTGCTCTCTCAGGGGGGATTATGGGAGGGGCTTATTGTCAACCTTCTTTTTGTTACAAGGTTGACAATACGGATGCGCTTCTTTAAGATGGGCTCGTATGAAAGAAAAGATCCTTCAGATGTTGAGGGCGGAGCAGGCCTTCGTCTCGGGGCAACGGATCAGTCGAGCGCTTCAGGTCAGCCGGGCGGCCGTCTGGAAAGCCGTTGAGGCTTTGCGTCAGGAGGGATATGCGATCGAGGCCGTCTCCCGGCGAGGGTATCGTCTGGCCTCCGTGCCCGATAAGGTGTCGTCTGCCGAGGTCCAGTTCCATTTGGGCACGCGGGTCTTGGGAAGGCATGTCCATCATTTTGAGACCCTGCCCTCCACTATGGATGAGGCGTTTCGTCTGGCCGGAGAGGGGGCGCCTGAGGGGACCATTGTCATCGCCGAGGCCCAGACCAGGGGGAGGGGACGCCTGGGGCGGTCGTGGGTCTCGCCCAAGGGAAAGGGCCTTTATTTTTCTTTGATCCTTCGTCCGTCCTGTCCTCTCGCCGAGATCCCGCGTTTGACGCTCCTGGCCGCGGTGGCGGTCAGCGAGGCCGTTGAGGCCGTATCGGGCGTCAGGCTTCTCATCAAATGGCCGAATGATCTTTTGTTCGGAAAGAAGAAGGTCGTCGGGATCCTGACCGAGATGAGGGCCGAGATGGACCGCGTGGATTTCGTGGTCCTGGGGATCGGTGCGAACATCCAGGCCCGCAGCGGAAGCCTTCCTCCCGAGGCGATCGCGCTTGAGGAGGCGGCGGCGTGTTCTCTTTCCCGCGTCGCCCTCTTGCAGGAGATGCTTCGGATCCTTGAAAAGTGGTATTCTCTCGCCGGAAAGAACGGGTTCGCGGAGGTCCTGAAGGTCTGGCGGGAACGTTCGGCCACGCTCGGACAAAGAGTTCATTTCGAGGACAGGGGCCGGAACGTGAGCGGAAAGGCCGTGGGTTTGGCCGATGACGGCGGCCTTCTTGTGGAACTTTCCGACGGGACCGTTGTCAAAAGAATATCCGGGGAGGTGCTGTTATGATCAAGACCCTGCGACAGTCCTTGGAGCGCCTGCTTTCACGGGGGACCCTGCGGTCCCTGCGGGAGGTGTCCTCCCCCCAAGGGCGGGAGATCTTTCTCGAGGGCCAGAAGGTCCTCAACTTCTCCTCGAACGATTATTTGGGACTGGCCTCTGACGTGCGGGTCGTTGAGGCGGCGGTGGAGGTGCTTCGGCGCCGCGGGTTTGGGGCCGGGGCGTCGCGCCTCATCTCGGGGAGCATGGACGAACATCTTCTCCTCGAACGCGAGATCGCGGCCTTTAAGGGTACGGAGGCGGCGCTTCTTTTCCCGTCGGGTTATATGGCGAACGGCGGGATCATTCCGGCCCTTTGCGGACGGGAGGATGTCGTGATCTCGGATCGGCTCAACCATGCCTCCCTCACGGATGGGATCCTGCTCAGCCGGGCCGAGCACTTGCGCTATGCCCACGCGAATGTCGGGGCTTTGGAGGGGGTTCTTCAGAGAACGGGGAGCTTTCGCCGGAGACTGATCGTGACCGACACGGTCTTCAGTATGGACGGGGATATCGCGCCCTTGTCTGACATCGTGGAGTTGGCAAAGAGGTACAGGGCCTGGGTCATGGTCGATGAGGCCCATGCCTTCGGCATTCTGGGCCCGTCAGGCGGAGGGCTTGTCGACCTGCTCGGCCTCAACGATTCTGTTGAAGTGCAGATGGGGACGCTGTCCAAGGCGGCGGGCGGGAGCGGGGCCTACTGCGCGGGGAAGCGCGAGCTCATCGATCATCTGATCAATGCCGCCCGCAGTTTTATTTATACGACGTCCATGCCCCCGGCGATCGCGGGAGGGCTTCGGGAGGCGCTGCGGATCATTCAGGCCGAACCCGAACGCCGGGAGATCCTGGCGCGGCACGCGGGAAGACTGCGTCAGGGTTTGCGCGATATGGGGTTCAACACGATGGCCAGTGTCACACCGATCATCCCTGTTATGATCGGCGGAACTCCGGAGACGGTGGCCTTCTCGGCCAGACTTCTTTCGGAAGGGATCTTTGCTCAAGCGATCCGTCCCCCGACGGTGCCGGAGGGGACCGCCCGACTTCGCTTGACCGTGACCGCCGCCCATCGGGATGAGGATATCGAACAGTGTCTGACGGCGTTCCGGAAGGTGCGGCCATGTCCTTAGCCTATGAAGTTCGCGGAAGCGGTTCTCCGGTGATCGTTTTCTTGCACGGGTTCGGGGGGTTCGGCGGCCTGTGGAAATGGCAGGTCGAATATTTTGAGGCCAGGACCAGGGTGATCACCGTGGACCTTCCCGGACACGGGTCCTCGGCGTGGTCAGGCGAGGGTCTTTCTCAAATGGCTGATGAGGTCCGGGATATCCTGGACCGGGAGAATGGCGCGAAAGTCTGTCTGGTCGGGAGTTCTTTCGGCGGGCTTGTGGCGCTGGCTCTTTGCGATCGGATCTCTTCTCGTGTGTCTTCGCTGTCTTTGATCGGATCTCCGCCGTGTTTTGTGGCGCGGGAGGATTTTCCCGCAGGGCTCACCACGGCCGCGATCCGGAAGCTTGCGGGACAGATCACGCGGAGCCTTCCCGCGGCCCTCGACATGTTCGTGCGTTCGTTCTCGACGGATGACGAGCGGAAGGGCCCGCAGTACGCGAAGGTCAAGGAGTTGAGACGTCAGGCGCCCCTCCCGAAGACCGGGGCGCTCCTGGCGTTCCTGGACATCCTTGAGACGGCGGATATGCGGGATGCTCTGTACGGTCTTAAGATCCCGGTCCAGCTCATCCATGGTTCCGCGGACTATCTTTGTCCCGTGGCGGCCATGGATGCGGTAAGAGGGAAGATGCCGGGAGCGCGTTTCGACGGATTTGAGGGAAAGGGGCATGGCCTTTTTTTGACCATTCCCGACGATGTGAACAGGGTCCTGGAGGAGTTTGTCTTTCATGCGTCCGGAACATGACCAGGCTTATGTGAAAAGAAGGTTCTCGCGTGCGGCGGCGGGGTATGACCGTCTGGCGTTCGTGCAGGATGACGTGATGCGGGATCTTTTTAGGAAATTGCCGGACCTCACCGGGAAAGATGTTTTGGATGTCGGCTGCGGGACCGGGCGGCTCTTGAAAGAGATCCTTTCGTTGGGGCCCCGTTCTCTGGTGGGTGTCGATATGGCCCCGGGCATGGTGGCCCAGGCGAAGAGGGCGCTTCCGGCCTCTGTCCGTGTCCTGGAGGCGGATGCGGTTGCCCTGCCTCTCGAGGATGCAACATTCGACCTGGTGGTCTCGGCCTCGTCCTTGCAGTGGTGTTCTGACCTGGCCATGGCCCTGGGGGAGGTCCGCCGGGTCCTGCGCCCGGGCGGGGGTTTTCGCGCCGCGCTGTTCTCCGAGAAGACCTTGCAGGAATTTTTTGAGAGCCTCAAGGCGGGCGGGGGAGGACGGTTGGTGTCCGTTCTTTCTCGGCTCCCGTCGATAAGAGAGGTCCGTCGGGCACTCGAAGAGGCGGATTTTCCGGATGCCGCCGTGTTCTCCGAGGAGAGGCTTGTGGTGTTCCGGGACCTGTGGTCGCTCCTGATCTGGCTCAAGAGTCTGGGCGCTAACAGTCTGGGGCGCGGGGCCTTCTTGGGGCGCGGTGTTCTCAAGGCTGCGGAAGAGTATTATGCGACGCGGTATGCCGTGGAAGGGGGGCTGCGCGTAACGTTCGAGGTCATTTGGATCGAGGGGAGAAAATGAGAAGAAAGTCGAAGGATTTAAAGGTCGAAGAGCCGAAAGAAAAGTCGAGGGTCTTCTTCCTCGCCGGAACAGATACAGGGGTGGGAAAGACCATGGCGGTCCTTGCTCTGGCGTCCTTGCTCAGAGAGAAGGGGGCCTCCGTTGGGGTCTTCAAACCTGTCCAGTCGGGTGTCGGGGATGCTGAATTCCTCAAGAGGCATTTGGGCCTTGAAGATGATCTGCGGGAGATCAACCCGTATTTCGCGCCCGAGCCTTTATCCCCGCATCTGGCGTTCCGGCGGCAGGGTGTGCGGGTCCGCATCCCGCGGATCAAAAAGGCGCTTGATGTGATCCGTTCCCGTTATGACATTGTCCTCGTCGAAGGGGCGGGAGGACTCCTCGTTCCCATCGTCGGGAATTATCTCATGGCAGACCTTGCGCGGGATATCGATGCGGACCTTGTCCTTGTTTCGCGTCTGGGGTTGGGGACCATCAATCACTCGCTTTTGACCGTGAACGAGGCCCGACGCCGGGGGCTTCGGGTCGCAGGCGTTCTTTTTTCCGACGCCGGCGGGAAAAGGGGGCTCTCGGAAAAGACAAATCCTCGGGCGGTCCGCGAGCTTTCAGGCGTTGCGGTCCTGGGCACGGTGCCGCATCTCACGCGCTTTGATGAGCGTTCGGTGTGCGTAAACTCTCGACGGATGATCGATGTCAGACCGCTCTGGGGCCGGGTCCTGCCCCCTGCGGCACCCCGTTCGTCCTCGGCCAAGGGCCTGTGGGCGACCAGAGGCCCCGCCTCCGGGGTCACCCGGCCCGATCTCCTTGCCCGTTGGGACAAACAGTATGTCTGGCATCCGTTCACGCAGATGAAGGACTGGGTCGCGGGTGAGCCTCTGGTCATTGACCGCGGCGAGGGATCGTATCTTATTGACGCCCAGGGCCGTCGCTATCTCGACGGGGTCTCGAGCCTGTGGGTCACGGTGCACGGACACCGCAAGAGGGAGCTTGACGAGGCCCTCAAGGCGCAGGCCGGCAAGATCGCCCACTCGACCATGCTCGGACTTTCCAACACTCCGGCGATCGGTCTGGCGAAGAGGCTGATCGAGATCGCGCCCAGGGGCCTGGAGAAGGTCTTTTATTCCGACAACGGCTCCACTTCCGTCGAGATCGCGGTCAAGATGGCGTATCAGTACTGGCAGAATATCGGGCGGACAAGGAAGATCGGGATCGCGCATCTGGCCAATTCCTATCACGGCGACACGTTGGGCAGTGTGAGCATCGGCGGGATCGACCTTTTCCACAAGGTGTATCGAAAGTTGATCTTCCGGACCATTCGCGTGGAGATGCCCGACGGGTATCGCGACCAGGACTGGGCGGGGGCACTGGACCGTTTTGAGCGTATGGTGGAAAGAGACCATGCGAAGATCGCGGCGCTGGTGGTCGAGCCTATTGTGCAGGGCGCGGCGGGCATGATCATGTGGCCGAAAGGGATCCTCAAGCGTTTCGAGATGATCTGCCGCCGACACGATATCTTCCTCATCTGTGACGAGGTGGCGACCGGGTTCGGCCGTACGGGCAGGATGTTCGCCTGCGAGCATGAGAATGTGCGCCCTGATTTTCTCTGTATGGCCAAGGGGATCACAGGGGGCTACCTGCCGCTCGCCGTGACCCTCACGACCCGTCGGGTCTTTGACGGTTTTGTCTTTCCTTACGAGGACATGAAGACGTTCTTTCACGGGCACACCTATACGGGGAATCCTTTGGCCTGTGCGGTGGCACTTCGGAATATCGAGCTTTTCAAGGAAGAACGCGTGATCGAGCGGCTTCAGTCAAAGATCAAGTTCCTGGCCAGCGAACTCCAATGTCTCAAGACGCTTTCCTGCGTCGGAGACATCCGCCAGCGCGGGTTCATGGTAGGCGTTGAGCTTGTGAGGGATAAACGGACAAAAGAACCGTTCCCCTGGGAGGGCCGGGTGGGCGCGCGCGTCTGCGAGAAGGCCCGGGATTTTGGTGTCATTCTCCGCCCCCTCGGGAACGTCATCGTCCTCATGCCGCCGTTGAGTATCACGCGACAGGAGATCCGTCTTCTCATCAATGCTCTGGAGCGGGCGATAACCGCCATCATCCCGGAGATGAAGGAGGTTGATGGATGAAGAAAGTCTTTGTTGCGATGTCCGGCGGGGTGGATTCCTCGGTCGCGGCCGCGCTTCTTAAAGAAGAGGGGCATGAGGTCGCGGGGGTGACGATGTGTTTCGAGCTTCCCGAAGGAACGGGCCACGGACGCCCGCGCTGCTGCGGGCTGGAATCCATCGAGGACGCCCGTCGGGTCGCGAAGGCTTTGGGGATCGCGCATCATGTCCTCAATTACGGCGATGCCCTCGAGGAGGCGGTCATCCGCGATTTTGTCGCCGAGTACCAAAAGGGCCGGACGCCCAATCCGTGCGTGCGATGCAACACGCGTCTCAAGTTCGACCGTCTCTGGCGGGATGTTCAAAAGCTCGGGGGCACACATCTCGCCACCGGGCATTATGCCCGGATCGAACAGGAGTCCGATGGGTGGGCGCTCAAGAAGGGCCGGGACCCGCGCAAGGACCAGTCGTATTTTCTTCACGGGATCCCTCGGAACCTTCTTTCGCGGGTTCTTTTTCCTCTCGGCGGATCTCAGAAAGATGAGGTGCGCGGCCTGGCGTGGCGTTACAAACTTCCGGTGGCCGAGAAGCCGGAGAGCCAGGACATCTGTTTTGTCCCCGGCGGAAGATATCAGGACCTTCTGGCGTCCCGCGGGGCGGATCCGGGGCGTCCCGGCGATTTCCTGGATCACACGGGAAAGGTGGTGGGTCAGCACCGGGGGATCGGACACTATACCGTCGGACAGCGGGAGGGCCTGGGGATCGCGCTCGGATACCCGGCCTATGTGTTCCTCATCGATCCGGCAGAAAATAAGGTCTTTGTCGGCCCCCGGGAGCACCTTCTTTCTGGGGGGCTGGAGGCCTCGGGCCTCAATTGGCTGGGTGCTGATTTTCCCAAAGAAACCATCGAAGCGGACCTCAAGATACGCTATAATCCTTTCGAAGTCCGGGGGACCGTGACATTCCTTTCCGAAGGAAGATTGCGGGTTCTCTTTCGCGAGCCGCAGCCGGCCGTGACCCCGGGGCAATCGGTCGTTCTCTATGACGGGGACAGGGTCTTGGGCGGCGCGGTCATTGATCGGGCCCTCATCAAAGACCTTTGACATGTTTGAACGGGGAGGATGGTATGAAAAAGGCTTGGATTCTCATCATTTGCACGGCGTTCCTTTCGACCGTGGCTGGTGCGGCGCAGAAAAAAGCGCCCGTGACCGACGGTGTTTATAAAGAGTATTACGAGTCCGGGGCCCTCCAGAAGGAGTCCTTTTACAGCACCAAGAAACTCGACGGAGCGGTGAAAGAGTATTACGAGAGCGGACGCCTCATGTCGAGCACTGTTTATGCGGATGACCAGCGTCAGGGGCCGGCCCAGACCTACTATGAGACGGGCATCCTGAAGTCCGATGGAATTTATCGCGACAATGAACTGCAGGGGACTTTTCGGGAATATGATGAGAGCGGACGCCTCATCAGCGAGAGGAATTATGAAAAAGGGGTCCTGAACGGGTTTGCCAAACTATATTTCCCGTCGGGTGCGATCTCCCGTCAGATGTATTACAAGGACGCGGTGTTGGACGGGACGGCCCTGGAGTTCTTGGAGAGCGGCAGCCTGAAGGCCGAGGAGACCTATAAGGATGGAGCGCTCGTGAGCCGTCGCGAGACGGGAGGCAAGGACGCGGTCATGGCCTCGAAGCCTGCTGCCCCTGCGGCTCCGGTTCCCCCGGCTGCGCCCGCCAGCAAATAGGCAGATCCCGGAGTCGAGGATATCGAGGCGGGGGTCTTTTGGTCCCCGCCTTTTTTCTTGTTAACCGTCAAGACGTAAGGAGCAGGTTTTATGGCGATCAGATTGACAGAAGAATATCTCAAGAGTTTTGTTTCTTCCGATGAGATCTCGGCCCTGGGGCCCCAGGTCCAGAAGGCACATCAGGACCTTCATCAGAAAACAGGGGCTGGCAATGATTTTCTGGGCTGGGTGGATCTTCCTTCGAAAACCCCGGATGCTCTCGTGGCCGAACTGACGGCCCTGGCGCGCGAGGTGAAGGGTCATTCAAAGGCCATTATCTCCATCGGGATCGGCGGGTCGTATCTGGGCATCCGCTCGACCATCGAGTTTCTCGGGGGGGAACCCTCGCTTCCCGTCTATTACGCTGGCCACAACATGGCGACCTCTGATATGGCCCGGATCCTCAAGGTGATCTCTGATGTCGATGTCACGGTCGTTGTGATCTCCAAGTCCGGGACCACCACCGAGCCGGCCCTGGCCTTTCGTCTCATCGATGAGGCCATGCGCCGCAAGTACAAGGGCGAAGAGCTCAAGAAGCGCATCATTTGCGTGACGGATGAGAAGAAGGGCGCCTTGCGTCAGATCGTGTCCCTGGAGGGGTATCGTTCCTATGTGATCCCCGATGATGTGGGCGGGCGGTTCTCGGTCCTGACGCCTGTCGGGCTTGTGCCACTGGCGCTCGCCGGGGTCGACATCAAGGCGTTCGTTGATGGTTTTCGCGCCGGAGAAAAAGAGTTCGCGGTCCCTGACCTTGCGAAGAATCCCTGCTACCGGTATGCCGCGATCCGCAATATCCTTCATAAAAAGGGCAAGGACATCGAGATGCTGGCCTCGTTCTATCCGAACGTTCAGTATGTGGCCGAGTGGTGGAAGCAGCTCTACGGCGAGAGCGAAGGGAAGAACGGCAAGGGCATTTTTCCGGCCTCGACCATTCTCTCGACCGACCTTCACTCCATGGGCCAGATGATGCAGGACGGCAAGCGCAATGTCTTTGAGACCTTCCTCATGATCGATGAGGTCGAAGATAAGATTGCGGTCCCGCATCAGGCCGCGGACACCGACAAGTTCAACTGTGTTGCGGGAAAGGATCTGGACTGGGTCAACAAGCAGGCCTATAAGGCGACCGCGGATGCGCATTTTGAGGGCGGGGTGCCGAACATGACGCTCACCCTCGATCGGGCCGATGCCTTTCACATCGGGCTTCTCTACTATTTCTTCGAGAAGGGGGTCGGGATCTCGGGGTATCTTCTGGGCGTCAATCCCTTTGATCAGCCCGGGGTGGAGGCCTACAAAAAGAAGATGTTCGCGCTTCTGGGAAAGAAATAATACGCACTTCGTGGGGAGTTCTTCAAGGCCCGCAGATACCTGCGGGCCTTTTCTTTTTCAGCAGCGGCCGCGGTCTTTCAGTCTCTTGAACATGGCCGGGCGTCTCTTTTCAAGATAGGCGAGCAGGACCTCTTCGTTGGTGAAGAGATGTTTCTCCGCGCCCCCGGCATGGCGGGGACAGTCTTTGGGGTCATAGGCCCGGCAGATCTCGGGGCGTTGGGGATAGATCCCGCAGCGGCTTTTCTCGAGCTTATGGCAGGGCGTATTGAACTGTACGTGCCAGATGTTGTCGAAATCGACATAGACCCAGACGTTCTCGTGCAGGAGATACCAGCGGATGTTCTCGAAATCCTTCCAGGTGGTGGGCGTGTCGATCTCAAGCGCCACATATTCGCAGCAGGAGGTGCAGGGGGAGCAGTGGTCCTCGCGCTTGGGGTCAAAGGGTCTCGGGTCCGGGCAGGTCGGGTTTCTCATCGGTCGCCTCTTTCTTCTTGTGGCCTTATTATCTTGATGATCCTGGTGAGGGCAAAATAAAAAATATTTTTTCGGCCAAGGGAAGCGCGGCCGGCTATTTGCAATATCGTCAATAATGTGTTATCTTTCAGTCATGGAGTGGCCTTGGTGTCTTTCCTCCCGGCGGGGATGGTCCAGGGTCCTCTTTGGATGGCCTGTCCTTTTGATGCAGGCCGGGTCGATCGCGGCCCTGATCTTCTTTCTGGGCGCCTTTGACAAGCCTTCCTTCAACCCCCCGGATGTCTCGAAGGTTCCCCCTCAGTTCCGGTCCTCTTTGTTAAAGCCCAGGGTCCGTCCGTGGGAGGACTACCGTGCGGTCGTGAGAAGCCGGTCTCTGTTTGCGCCGGTCGCTCCCGAGCCCGAGGCCCGGAGTGTGCCTTCGGCCTTTTCGTCGTTGCGTCTCCTGGGGATCCTGATCTCTTCGCAGAATGCTGTCGTCCTGGAGGAGAATGGACGGGTCCTTTTCCTAAAAGAGGGAGAGGCCCGCGAAGGGGTCTGTGTTCTGGAGGTGACACGCGGGCGTGTGCGCGTGCGGTCAGGGGACGATGAGAGGATCTTTTCTCCGGGAGGAGTATGAAAACGATTTATTGTTGGGCACTGATCCTCGGATCTCTTTTTTTCGGTCCGTTCTTTGTCCGGGCGCAAACGCCGGCAGGAGAGGCGATCGAGGTCCTGGACATCCGTGACATGGATATCCGTGACGCCCTTCAATTCCTCGCCGAGAGGACCGGGCTCAACATCGCGGCCGGGGAGCTTCCCTCGGGGCGTGTGACGCTTCATCTGAAAGGTGTGGAGCCCCGGGAGGCGATGGGCGTTCTTTTGAAAACGCAGCGCCTGGCCTTTGAGGAGACGGGCGGTCTTTTGCGCATTATCTCCGCCGAGGAATACCAGGCGCGTCACGGCCGGCCGTTTGATTCGGACCTGGTGAGCCGGGTCGTGCGCTTAAAGGGGATCCCCGCTTCTGTGGCTGCAGGTCTTCTCGAGAAGATGCGTACCTCGTCAGGAAAAGTGATCGCGGATGAGACCTCCGGAACGGTCTTTTTGGAGGATACGGCAGAGCGCGTACAGACCATGGCCGGATATCTGACAGAGATCGACAGGCCCCTGGTCCGTCAGGTCTTTTCCTTTCAGTTCGCGGAGGCGGGCCCCGTGGCCGAACGCCTGCGCATGGTCCTGACGCCCCAGGTCGGAAAGATCGACGAGGACAGGGTGCAGAACAGGCTCATCGTGACCGATACCGATGAGGTGGTCGGGAGGGTCGGGCGCATGGTCCGCGAGGCGGATGTCCCGCGTCTTTCAAGCGCCATTCGTCTTGTTTATGCCAGGGCCTCTGATGCGGCCGAGACTATCCGTCCTTTTCTTTCCTCGCAGGGAGGAAGTGTGGTGGTGGATGCCCGGACGAACCAGCTTATCGTCACGGACACGCGGGCCAGGATATGGGAGATCGAGGGGATCCTGCACAGGCTGGACCGCAAGGACCCCGAGGTCCTGATCGAGGCGAAGATCGTGCAGATCTCGCTCAAGGACGAGTTCCGGATGGGGATCGACTGGGCGGCGGTGGTCCGCAGGGTCCACGGGCTGCATCTTTCGAGCGTCTGGGGCGGGATCGGCGCCGGCGGAAAGGGCTCGGCCATGATCGGGACACTTTCCGACGACGACTATCGTCTTGTCCTTGAGGCCCTGGGTTCCGCGGACGACACGCGTGTGATCTCGAGTCCCCGGATCGCGGTCGTCGATGGCCAAGAGGCCCGGATCCTGATCGGGTCTACAAAGCCCTATGTCACGACCACGACGACCACGAATCTGAGCGGCCCGGTCTCGGTGTCCGAGGACGTGAAGTTCATTGATGTGGGGATCAAGCTGGTGGTGACGCCCGCTGTTCACGACGACGGAGAGATCACGATGAAGATCCGTCCCGAGGTGAGTTCTGCGGCCGCGAGCCTGAAGACGGCCCAGAACAATTTGATCCCGATCGTTGAGACCTCGCAGGTCGAGACCACGGTGCGCGTGCGTGATGGGACGACCCTCATGATCGGTGGGCTCATCAGGGACGGGCGGACATCTCTCGAGAGTAAGGTCCCGGTCCTGGGGGACATCCCGCTTCTGGGCGCGGCCTTCCGCAGCCGCTCCTCCGGGAAGGACAGGGCCGAGACCGTGATCTTTCTGACCCCCCGGATCATCTCCGGGGAGAGATAGCCAAAGAAAGGAGTTGTATGCGAAAGAAGAAGAAAGATGGAGCCAAGGCCTTGCTCGTCCGGGGGCCGCTGCTCCGGACGATCCGGGGTCAGCGGGTGATAGTGGACGGTGATCTGGCGAAACTTTATGGGGTCACGACCAAGCGCCTGAACGAGCAGGTCCGTCGGAACAGGAAGAAGTTCCCGGGGGATTTTGTCTCTCGTCTGACATCAAAAGAGGCCGATCTTTTGAACTGGTCGCAAAATGCGACCAGTTCCCGCAAGCACAGAGGCCATGCCTATCTTCCGTTCATTTTTACAGAACAGGGGGCCATCATGACGGCCACCGTCCTCAACAGTTCGCAGACGGTTCGGATGACGGTTTTCGTTGTGCGGGCCTTCGTGCGCATGAAGTCCATGCTGTCATCCCAGGACGGACTGGCCGCCGAGTTGTCGGCACTCAGGGAAGAGCTTCGGGAGCGCCTTGATATCCACGAGTCCGCGATCAATGATATTCTAAAGCGCATCGTGCTGATCCTTGACCCGCCTCCTCTGCCGCCGAGGCCTGCGAAGCCCCCGATCGGGTTCCACGGCCCGGAGAGGGATTGAAAGATACCTGGTTGGAAAATTTGGGATCGACACTTCTCAAGGGGGATGTTTTTTATGATATAGTGTTTTCATTATGAAATGGGCTTCTTTATTTTTCTTCATTCTTTTTTTCACATCCTGCGCAAAGCTGACCTATCTGGGCGAGGCCCTGACGCTGAAGGGATATTCCGACGAGCAGGAGGCGATCGCCCTGCGGGTCGAGACGCAGCAGAAGAAGATCGCGGCCCTCGAGGAACGGATCATGGCGGGCGATGATCTGAAGGACCTCTCCAGCGATAAAGAACTTTTGCATACGCTTGGGGTCCCCGTTCTTGTCGAGACGGTCGATCAGGGGGGAGATCGTTGGCTGTACCGGGACCCGGTCAAGGCCTTTGATGTGTCCCGCATCTATTTTTATTTGGATAGCGCTGGTCGGGTGACGCGCTGGACCAGAACCCGGGATGCCGAACCGTTGTGAATTCCGCCCAACTCACATCCAAGAAGAAAAAGATCATCCGCGATATTTATCCGGTGCTCTTTGCGCATTACGGGCCCCAGCGCTGGTGGCCGGGTGAGACCCCTTTTGAGGTCTGTGTCGGGGCCATTCTGGTCCAGAACACCAACTGGAAGAACGTTGAGGGTACGATCGCCGGGCTCAAGGCCCGGGGACTTCTATCCTGCGAGGCGCTCTTGGAGACGCCGCCTGAGAGGCTCGCGCAGATGATCCGCCCTGTCGGGTATTTCAATATCAAGACCAAACGCCTGCGGAATTTTCTTCTCTTTTTGCGTCAGCGTTGTGCGGGGGATATCCGGGCTCTTGTCCGTGTCCCGTGGCCCCAGGCCCGTGCGGAGCTTTTGGCGGTCAACGGCATCGGTCCCGAGACCGCAGACTCGATCCTTCTCTACGCGCTCGCCAAGCCGGTCTTTGTCGTGGACGCTTATACCAGGCGGCTTCTGATCCGGCACGGCTTCAGGGAAGAGGGCCGGGATTATTCGTCCATGCAGGCTTTGTTCATGGGGAGTCTCCCGTCGGATGTGAGGATTTTCAATGAATATCATGCCCTGATCGTCCGTCTGGGAAAGGATTTCGGGCGCGATGCGCCCGACCGGCGGGATTATCCGCTCAAGGAGCGGAAATATTTTTTGTCCGTCCGGGGGCGGATGTTATAATTCCTTTCAGAAAGGATCGGTCATGTGGTGTCCGCTCATTCCGGTCTTTGGGATCTTTTTATTCGCCGCCTTCGGGGGGCTGGTGCTCTTCTGCCTGTTCGTTGTGCCATTTTTGATCATCGCCAGGCTGGACAGGATCATCAAACTTCTCGAGAAGAAAGACGGGGGTCGGGATGGAGGAGCGGTTTAAAAAGGTGAATGCCTTGGCCCAGGCCCTGCATGGCGATACGGCTGCGGCTGATGGTTTCACGTTTCGTTCTATGCGCGAGCATGTCGATGAGATCGCGGGACTTCTCGCTGACGGGGATGACCACTGGAAGGCCGAGGCCGTGGACCTGATCCTGCACAATCATTTGCTTTTGTCCCGTCACGGCGCGAAACCGGGGGAGATCGAGGAGTTGATGGGCCGGCGCATCGGCCGGTTCGAGGAAAAGATCCGGGCGGCCATGAAGGACCGCGCGGTCCAATCTGCGGGTGTCTTTCCGTCGGGGGACGCCAAAAAGGAGAGCTTATGAAGAAGATCATGATCGTGGACGATGATCACGGTGAGGTAAGGCTTCTGGAATCCCGGCTTTCGAAAGAGGGCTTCGCGGTGAGCCATGCGGAGAACGGAGAGGACGGCCTTGCACTTCTCAAGAAGGACAGGCCGGACCTGATCGTCCTCGACGTGGAGATGCCGAAGATGAACGGGTATACCTTTATCATCGAGATGCGAAAGGACCCGGATTGTGCGGATCTTCCGGTCATTGTCCTGACCTCTCATAGCGAGAATCAGGCGATCTTTCAGCGTCGGGGGATCGCCTCCTATCTGGTCAAGCCGGTGAATTTTAATCTCTTGATCCCAAAGATCCACGCGGCCCTGGCACCGAAGGAATCCTAAATGATCCTTCTTCTGATCGCTCTCTCTGGTCTTCTTTTTCTCGGGATCGTGACCGTTCTCATCCAGAATGCCCGCGTGACAGAGACGTTGAGATCCCTGCGGGACCAGTCCCGCTCCCGGGATGTCGAGGACGAGGGCCGGCGGTCATCCTTGGAGACCACGCTCAAGACCCTGGAAGAGCGTCTGCGCGCCTATGAAGGGCTTCTCAGGGATTTCGAGAAGGAGCGTGCGCAGAAGTTCGGACATATCGAGAAGGAGCTCATGGCCGCTTCACAGGCCACGACGCGTCTGCAGGAGACCACCGGACACCTCACCAACATCCTCGGCAATGTCAAGCTGCGCGGGCAGTGGGGCGAGCGTATGGCCGAGGACATCATCCGTTACGCGGGGCTTCTCGAGGGCGTCAATTATCAGAAGCAGGAGACCCTCTCCTCGAGCGGGAGCCGGCCCGATTTTGTCTTTCTCCTTCCCGAGGGGCGGGTGGTCAATATGGACGCCAAATTCCCTCTTGATAATTATCTCCGGATGGTGAACGCGGCGACCGAGACCGAGAAGGCCGCCTTTGAGAAGGAATTCCTGAAGAACGCGCGCGCCCGCGTCAAAGAGGTGCGCGGACGCGAGTATATCAACCCGGCGGAGAATACCCTGGATTTCATGATCCTTTTTATCCCCAATGAACAGGTCTATGGCTTTCTTCAGGAGAAGGACCCCGGGCTCATGGATGAGGCGCTCAGGGAGAAGGTCATTCTCTCCTCGCCGTTCACCCTCTATGCGGTCCTGTCGGTGATCCGCCAGGCCCATGAGCATTTCCGCTTTGAGAAGGACATCCAGAAGATCCTCGGGCATGTGGACATCTTCCTCAAGCATTTCGAGACCTTCAAGATCCGCTTCGGGGACCTGGGCGGCCTGATCGAGAAGCTCGACGGAAAGTATCGGGATGTTGCCGAGAAGAGCTTCAAGAATATCGAGACCAAGGTCCGGCATATCGAGCAGTACAAAAAAGGCCAGGGGTCTGAAGCCGTTGGCGTTCTTCCCGATCCCGAGGAAGAGTGAGATGGCGCTGGTCGACCACGCCCCTTTCCTCGGACCCGATCTCATCGCGTTCACCAGTGATTCCCGTATCGATTTTCACAAAGGCCAGAGGAGTGAAGGGCCTTTTGCCTTGACACCCCCTCAATCGGAGTGGCTGCGGGGTGCCGGAATTCTCTCGCCGGACCGTCTGGTCTTCCCCCGGCAGGTCCATGGGGACAGGATCTGGCGGGCTGGCCTGGAGGATGGGCGGGAACGGGGGGTTCTTGAGGCGGATGCGGTGGTGACGGATATCGCGGGTCTTCCGATCGCGGTCAGGACAGCGGATTGTGTCCCCGTCCTTCTTTTCGATCCATCTCGTCGGGTCGTCGCCGCGGTCCATGCGGGATGGAAGAGCACGCGTCTTCAGATCGTGCGAAAGACCGTCGCGGATATGGGAAGAGAGTTCCGGGTCCTTCCGGCGGACCTCCGGGCGGTGATCGGCCCGTGTATCCGTCGGGAGAGTTATTCCGTTGGCCCCGAGTTCCGTGCTTATTTTCCGGAGGATGTCTCAAAGACCCCCGCGGGTCTCTTCTTCGATATCGCCTCGGCCAACCGTCGCCAGCTTCTCGCGGAAGGGTTGAGGCCTGAGAGGATCATGGATCTCGGACAGGACACCTTTTCGGACAGAAATTTCCATTCTTTCCGCCGGGACGGTGAGCGGTCCGGCCGGATGATCAGCGTCATCATGATGAGGGGCGTATGACCTATCTCGTTGTTCTGGTCACGGCAAAGGATGTGCGTGAGGCGAAAAGGATCTCTCGCCTGATCGTCGAGAAGAAGCTGGCCGCCTGCTGCAATATCTTGAGCGGGGTGCGTTCCATTTATCGTTGGGAGGGAAAGGTGTGCGAAGGCCGCGAGGCGCTCCTTGTGATCAAGACACGTCGGGAACTTTTTCGACCCCTTGAGAAAGAAATCCGGCGGGTGCACAGTTATCGTGTTCCCGAGATCATCGCGCTCCCCCTTGAAAAGGGGAGTCCTGCCTATCTGGATTGGCTTTCTTCTGTTACGAGGCCGCTGAAGCGCCGGTTGGGTTAGTTGCCCGGCTGTCCTGTCAGATAGTCCTCCAGGCCTGAACGGACGCGGATCTCCTGGAGAAGTTCTCCCAGGATGCGGCCCCGCTCCTCTTCGTACAGTCCCTTGGTGAAGGCCTCTTTGTCGGCCTCGAACTTCTTTTCATCGATCGGCTCACGGTCCGCGGCATGGAGCATCGCCGCGCCCTTGGCGGTCATGATCACGTCGCTCAAGGGCGATTCGGGGCGCAGGGCGATGGCTGCGTTCTGGAAGTCATCCGAGATCCCGATCTCGGGAATGTAGTCTCCGACGGAGAAGAAGGGGGTCGTGCCCACGGTCTCCCCGAGGGCTTTGAGGGCCTGTTCAAATGTCTGGCCTTCTCCCATCGCCTTTTTGACGGCGCTCAAGGTCTCGTTCGCTTTGGCTTTTGCCAATTCCGCGGCCTTGTTTTCGGCCATCCGGCCCTGGACCTTGTCCTTGACGGCCGTCAGTTCCGGGATATAGGCCGGGCGCACATCGATGATCTTCAGGAGCTGGATGCCCTGGGGGGTCTTGGCCGGCTCCAGGACATCTCCTTTCTTGGCGTAGAACACCGCGCGCAGGAGTTCGAGCGGCCAGGCGAGCTCGAGGGCAGGTTCCTCCATACTGAAGAACCCGGTCTCCCGGTAGGCGAGGGCATTCTCCTTGGCGATCGCGGTCATGTCGGCCCCTGACTGGATCTTTTGACGGAGCTCGCTGGCCTGGGCCAGCGCTTTGTCGATGGCCTCTTTCTCTGCGTCCTCTTTGAGGGGGAAGAGGAGGTAACCCGCCTTGACCGCATCAGGGGTGAGAAAATCCTGTTTGTGGGCTTCGTAGTAGGAGGCGATTTCCTGATCCGTGGGCGTGCCCGGTTCGGTGAAGCGGCTGTTGGGGATGAGGCTATAGTGAACGCGTACCTTCTGGTGGCGTTTTTCGTATTCCTGCCGGATCTTTTCTTCGGAGAGACGGATCCCGGAGGTGCGGTTCGTGATGAGTTTGAGGACCCTGATCTGATTACGGATCCCTTCTTCAAAGGAATGCGGTTCCCGGCCGAAAAGGATCTTGAGCGTCCGCTCGTATGTGGCCTGGTCAAACATGCCGCGTTTCTGGAAGGCCGGGATGCTCTGGATCGCGGAAATGACCTCGGCGTCGCTGGCCACGATCTTCAGGCGGTCCGCCTCCTTGAGGAGGAGGAAATTCTTCCACGTTTCACCGTTGAGGTCCATGTAAGGCAGGATCCGGCGCGCGTTCTCGCCGTACATGAGGATGATCTGATCGCGGGTGGCGAGGGCGTTTTTGCGGAACTCTTTCATGCTGACCTTGCGGCCAAAGGCGCGCCCCGCCACGCTCGGTCCCGACGCGGAGTTGTTATAGCCGGTGATCCCCGCGCTGAGGGCGAACGACAGGATGATAAGGCCTGAGATGAGCCATAGGACGTTCCGGCGGACATTTTTGTTTCGGAAAAGACGGATCATAAAAACTCCTTCGCTCTTTTTGGAAGACGGATTCAGCAAGAAGCGCATTATAGTGGGCCGGGAAGGGACTGACAAGCCTTTCTCTGTTGTTGATGGGCGTCAAGGAATCCTTCGGGCTTTTTCCTTTTCTTTTCGCGGTCTTTGCATATAATACAACCCGTTCATCAACTTTTCAGAGGGTTTTTTATGGCTAATATCTTGAAGTTGGGGCTTCCCAAAGGAAGTTTGCAGGATGCGACCGTTGCCTTGTTCGAAAAGGCGGGCTATAAACTTGTGGTCTCAAGCCGGTCCTATTTTCCGCATATCGACGATGTGGAGATCAAGCCTGTTCTTCTGAGGGCTCAAGAGATGTCGCGTTACGTCGAGGACGGGACACTGGATTGCGGGATCACCGGCGCCGACTGGATCATGGAGAACGGTTCGAAGATCGATGTCGTGACGGAACTCCAGTATTCCAAAGCGACTTCGAACAAGGTGCGCTGGGTGCTTGCGGTCCCCGAGGATTGCGGGATCCGTTCCGTCAAGGACCTCAAGGGCAAGAAGATCGCGACCGAGGTCGTGGGGATCACCAGGAAGTATCTCGCCAAGAACAAGGTCAAGGCGGACGTGGAGTTCAGTTGGGGCGCGACCGAGGCCAAGGTGACCTCGGGGCTCGTCGATGCGATCGTGGAACTCACCGAGACAGGGAGCAGTCTTAGGGCCAACAAGCTCCGGATCGTCGAGACCCTGTGCGAATCCTCGACGCAGTTCATCGCGAACAAACAGGCGTCCCAGCATGTCTGGAAGCGCCGCAAGATCGCTCAGGTCGTGATGCTCCTGAAGGGGGCGCTGGCGGCCAACAGCATGGTGGGCCTCAAGCTCAACATCGAGGAGAAGAATCTTTCCAAGATCATCACAGACCTTCCCGCGCTCAAGAATCCGACGGTGGCGCCCCTGGCCCGCGAGGGATGGGTGGCGGTCGAGACCGTGATCGAGGAGAATATCGTTCGGACCATCATCCCCACGCTCAAGGAGCATGGCGCTCAGGGGATCATCGAATATTCACTGAACAAGCTGATCGTTTAACGAGGAGTCCATCTATGCCCTGCGGACGCAAAAGAAAGCTCAGGAAGATCAAGACACACAAGCGCAAGAAGATGCGCAAGGCCCTTCGTCACCTGAAGAAGCGCGACAAGAGATAATCACGTTAGGCTCCTCATGAGGCACAGGAAGATCGGGACCATCCTGGTCGGTCCTCTGGCCTGTTTGATCCTGGTTTCAGCCTCTTGGAGGGGCTGGGCCTGGGAGGCAGGAGTTCCTTCGGTACAGAAGAGGACGGCCCAGGGCGTGGCCCACTACATTCTGGCGGTGCGCTCGGATCTCCTCGGCGACGGGGAGGCTGCTGTCCGCCATTACAGCGAGGCGGCGCGTCGTGACCCCGCCGCCTTTGCCCCGCGTCTGCGTCTGGGTATGGAGCATGCCAGGGCGGGCCGTTATGACAGGGCCGTCGTGGAGCTGGAGAGGGCCTCGGCCCTGGCGCCGGAGGATGTCCAGTCGCGATTCTTTCTTGCCTTGGTCTATTCCGCCCAGAAGGACTTTGACAAGGCCAATCGGGAGTATGAGGAGGTCCTTTCCCGCCTCGTCGTCCAGGATCCCCGCAATGTCGAACTCTTCACCTACCTGGCGCAGCTTTATCTGGCCCAGGGGAACCTCCTGAAGGCTGTCGAGAATTTCGAGAGGGTCATCGCCCTCGATGGGCGGGACACCGAAAGTCTGTTCTTCGTGGCGGCCTATTACCTGGATGCGGGGCGTCGGGAGGATGCGATCGCGCTTTTCAGGAAGTGTATCGACGCCGATCCGTTCCACGACGGGTGCCTCAATTCCCTCAGCTACACGTATGCCCAGCACGGGGAGAATCTTGATGAGGCGTTGGCGCTGGTGACCCGCGCCCTCGAGGTCCGTCCCGATCAGGCCGCCTATATCGACACTCTTGGATGGGTTTATTACCAGCAGGGGCAGTATATTGAGGCCCTTAAGGAGATCGGCCGGGCGGACGTCCTGCTTAAGGATCCGGAGATCAAGGACCATCTCGGGGACATTTATCTCAAGCTCGGGGATGTCGACATGGCCCGGAGATACTGGCGGCTTTCGCTTGAGGAGGATCCGGACCAGGTTGCGGTCCGGGCCAAGCTGAACGACCTCGACATCCATCACGCCCTCCAGGCTGAAACAGGACCCTGAGATGCGCGGATTCTCTCTTTTGTCCCACGCCAAGATCAACCTTGCGCTCGAGGTCATTTCTCGCCGGAGGGACGGGTTCCATTCCATCCGGACGGTCTTTGAGAGGGTCTCCTTGTTCGATACCTTGACGTTCTCTCCGGCTCCGGCGGGAGAGGTCCGGGTCTCCTGTGACGATCGCCGTGTTCCTTGCGACGAGAGGAATCTGGTCCTGAAGGCTGCGCGTCTTCTTCAGGAAGGGGAAGGGGCGGACCGGGGGGCGAGAATTCACATCCAAAAAAGGATCCCGGTGGCGGCCGGTCTTGCCGGAGGGTCCAGCAATGCCGCGACCGCTCTTCTGGGATTCAATCGTCTTTGGGGCTTGGGGCTCTCGCGTGAGAAGCTGATCGCGTATGCCGATCGTCTGGGGAGCGATGTCGCGTTCTTTCTTCATGATGCCCCTTTTGCCGTCGGGACAGGACGGGGAGAAAGGATCCGGCCTGTGGCTTCGCGCCTGCGGCTCTGGCATGTCCTGGTGACGCCGCGGGCGCCGGTCCTGACCAAGGATGTTTATGCGGCACTGGGGTTGCGTCCGGGAGACGGGAACTCCCGGCGTGTATCCTCGATGAAGAACGTTGTCCACGGATTGGTCAGGAGGGATGCGGACCGCGTCCGGCAGGGACTTTCCAACGACCTTGAGCCTGCGATCCTTCAGGTGCGACCGGCGCTTCTGAAACTTAAAAAAAGAATGGTCGCGCTTGCGCGCGATGGGGTATGCTTTTCTGGGAGCGGTCCGACGGTCTTTGCCGTGACGCGCACCAAGGCCGATGCGGAGCGCATCGCGGTTCTTTTCCGTCGGCAGTATGGGCAGGTTTTTGTGGCAGCGACATTTTAGGGGGCACGGATATGCATTGGAAGGTTGTTACTGTGTTCTTTTTGTTGCTGTCTGGTCTTGCCTATGCCGAGGATTATGGCGGTCCGCCTGAATGGTTGCGGGAGCGTATTGAAGCGAAACCAGGGAGCCGCTACTGGAGGAGGGTCGGGACGGTGAAGGAGTGTCGTTATCATGGGGAGGTGGTGTATGAGGTTTATGGCCATCCATGCGTAAGGACATCCAGGCAATCGTTTGGAAGGCTCTTTGACATCAATGGTGCGCAGATCTGTTCTTTTCATCCTGAAAAGAAGGAAAAAGACTGCCCCGAGTATCAGATTGGAGGGCCGGGATGCCGGACGCTTCAGGAAAAAATGCGTTGTCCCTCTCGAAATCGCGAAAAGGCAGAATTTGACAGGCGGGTAGAGAAGAAGAGGGATCTTTTCTTGAAGGGCAACTTTTTTGTTCGTTCGGATAAGCAGGGACCTTTCCAAATGATCAATGTTGTTTATGACGGGAAATCCATAAGGCTTCCGGCTTGGGGTTTCTCTTTTCAATATGGCCGGGTCTTTGTAACAGATGATAAAGCGATCCTTATGGAGGGGGCGATCGGGCGCGATGAGGCCTTGGATGTTGTCGTCAATTTCTCCGATGGTAGTCAGTTCAGGATGCCGCCGCTTGATCGGGGTGCGCGGATAGAGTTGAAAGGCGTTGTTTACGAGCCGCCGCAAGTGTCTGCGATTGATCTCGAGACAGAATAGCGTATTTTATTGCCCGGTGGTGTAATGGTAGCACACCGCCCTTTGGAGGCGTGGGACATGGTTCGAATCCATGCCGGGCAGGTTTCTTCGTGGATGTGAAAGAGGCGTGTTGATGTGGTATGTTTACATCCTCGAGTGCCCTGATGGTCGTCTTTACACGGGGATCACGACAGATCTGAAGCGTCGCCTGGCCCAGCATCAGAAAGGCACAGGGGCCAAATTCACTAGGGCCTTCGGGGTCCGTCGCTTGGTTCATAACGAGAAATATCCCTCCCGGTCCGCAGCTTTGAAGCGAGAAGCTGTCATCAAGAACCTTTCCCGCCTTCAAAAAGAACGCCTTTTCCTTTGAGCCCTTGAGAATTGCTCCTTGACAAAATTCTGACAGATGCTATATTCTCTACTAAATGAGTAGTGAATGTAGTGAATTCAAAGGATCTCTGTTTTCAAATGAGTACTAGAACTAAAAAGACAGGAGCGGGGGATCTGATCCGCCAGATCGCGGATGTCCTGGACGGGGTTCAGGACGGACGCGTGATCCTCTCTCTTCATAAGGGAAAGATCGTTCAGGTCGAGATCCTGGATGAACCCTGGGAGGAAGATCCCTGGGCCATGACCGCAGGGGCCGGCATATGAAGCTCACGACCAAGGTGCGTTACAGTTTGCGCTTCATGATCGATCTGGCCCTGCATGTTGAGGGCGCGACGGTCCTGGCGCGGGATATCTCCAGGCGTCAGGAGATCTCGGAGAAATATATCGGGCATTTTGTTCCACTCCTCAAGAGTGCAGGGCTCATCCGGGCGAGCCGTGGGGCCAGGGGGGGATTCTCCCTGGCGCGCCCTGCTTCCGAGATCACGCTTAAGGATATTGTGGAGGCGGTGGAGGGGCCCATGTGCCTGGTCGGTTGCGTGAACGACCCCGGGATCTGCAAAAGGGCAGGAACCTGTCAGGCCCGGGATGTCTGGGGAGAGGCGACGCGCGCAATCGCCGATATCTTTTCCAGATATAATCTAGAGAAGATGGCCGAAGAGCAGAGGTCCCGGCACACAGATTATGTTTATGCGATCTGATCGAAAGAGGTGGTATCATGGAGCAGAAAAATATTCCGGTCTTTTCTTGTTCTGACCGCTGTCGGGGGATGGAGCGAATGCGCGGCTTGTGATATTAAGAGAAGAAAACTGTTTTACAATGTTCTAAAAGGGGGAAACCCATGACAAAGATCGATGCCAGATTAAAGGTGGAAACGCTCGCGCTCCACGGGGGGCAGGAGGCGGACCCGGTGACCGGTTCGCGCGCGGTCCCGATCTATCAGACCACCTCCTATGCGTTCAAGGATACGGATCACGCGGCAAACCTTTTTGCGCTCAAGGAGTTCGGGAATATCTATACCCGCCTGATGAATCCCACGACGGATGTTCTCGAGAAGCGCATCGCGCTTCTTGAGGGCGGGGCCGGAGCCTTGGCTGTCGCGAGCGGTCAGTCCGCCATCATGCTCGCGATCCTCAATATCGCGCAGGCCGGGGATGAGATCGTGTCCGCCGACAATCTCTACGGCGGGACTTATACGCTTTTTCATTACACGCTGTCGAAGTTCGGGGTGAAGGTGAAGTTCGTCCCGTCGAATGATCTCGCGGCCTTTGAGAAGGCGGTGACGCCCAGGACCAAGGCGTTCTACGCGGAGTCCGTCGGAAATCCGAAGCTTGATGTCTGTGATGTGAAAGGACTTTCGGCCCTGGCGCATAAGCATGGTGTGCCTTTGATCGTGGACAACACCGTCACCCCGTATCTCTTTCGGCCGTTCGATCATGGGGCGGACATCATCGTTTATTCTGCGACCAAGTTCATCGGCGGGCACGGGACGTCTTTGGGCGGGCTCATCGTCGACTCCGGGAAGTTCGACTGGACCAATGGCAAGTTCCCGCTCATCAAGGGGCCGGACGCGAGCTATCACGGGATTGATTTCGTGGAGGCGCTGAAGCCCATCGGCAACATCGCCTACATCATCAAGGCCCGGGTGACGCTCCTGCGCGATATGGGGCCGACCCTTTCGCCGTTCAATGCCTTCTTGCTTCTCCAGGGATTGGAGACGCTCCATCTGCGGCTGCCCTATCATTCGGAGAATGCTCTCTCGGTCGCGAAGCATCTCGAGAAACATCCGAAGGTCAGCTGGGTGAATTATCCGGGGCTTCCCTCAAGCCCGAGTCATCAACGGGCCAAGACTTTTTTGACCAAGGGAGCCGGGGCCATCATCGGCTTCGGGATCAAGGGAGGTGCAGAGGCAGGGAAGAAATTCATCAACGCGCTCGAGCTGGTGTCGCATCTGGCGAACATCGGGGATGCCAAGACGCTTGCGATCCATCCCGCGACGACGACCCACCAGCAGTTATCCGATGAGGAACAGCGGGCGACCGGGGTCACGCCGGATTTCATCCGTTTGTCCATCGGGATCGAGCATATCGACGATATCTTGGCGGATCTGGATCAGGCGCTGGCCAAAGTGTGAAGAGAGAAGAAGACGGGCAGCCGGTAGCAGATATTCGGACCCCGCTGACGGTTGCCTGCTGACTGCTGCCCCACAGGATGTTTGATAAAGGAGGTCCCATGGCACGCATTTTCGATGACATAACAAAAACGATCGGGAACACACCGCTGGTGCGCCTCAACCGGATCACTGAGGGCTGTGTGGCCCGTGTGGTCGTGAAGCTCGAGTCCAAGAACCCTCTCTTTTGCGTCAAGGACCGCATCGGCGCGGCCATGATCGAGGACGCCGAGAAACGCGGGGTTCTCAAGAAGGACTCTGTGATCATCGAGCCGACCAGCGGCAATACCGGGATCGCGCTGGCCTTTGTCTGTGCCTCGCGCGGTTATCGTCTGATCCTCACGATGCCCGAGACCATGAGCATGGAGCGGCGGCAGCTGTTGAAGATCTTTGGCGCAGAACTTGTTCTCACGCCCGGGACAGAAGGGATGAAGGGCGCGGTCAGGAAGGCGGAAGAGCTGGCCGCTTCAATGCCGAATGCCGTCATTCTCCAGCAGTTCAACAATCCCGCGAACCCCGAGGTCCATCGCCGCACAACGGCTGAAGAAATCTGGAAGGATACGGATGGGGAGGTCGATTTTGTGGTCGCGGGTGTGGGGACGGGCGGGACCATCACGGGGATCGCGGAGGTGATCAAGTCCCGCAAGCCTTCTTTCCAGGCGATCGCGGTGGAACCGGACGCCTCCCCGGTTCTGTCCGGAGGACAACCCGGGCCTCACAAGATCCAGGGGATCGGGGCCGGGTTCATCCCCAAGGTCCTCAATCAGGCGGTGATCGATGAGGTCATCCGGGTTAGGGACGCGGATGCGGGTGACACGGCCCGGCGTCTGGCCCGGACCGAGGGGATCCTGGCCGGGATCTCCTGCGGGGCGGCCCTCTGGGCTGGCCTGGAGGTGGCCAGGCGTCCGGAGAACCAGGGGAAGCTCATCGTGGTCATTCTTCCTGATACGGGGGAAAGATACCTCTCTACCTGGCTCTTTAAAGAAGAATAATTATCGTTCCCTGCCTCTGGATTTGTCCTTGACGAATAAAAGGGCGTTTGGTATTCTAGTGCCCCATTGCGGTCCGGGATGAAGAAAGAGGCGGGTTTTCTCTTTTTTTCAGACGGACACAGGGCTTTCTCGTGGCCTTTGATGGCTTGGAGAAATGACAGGGAGCAGGCGTTCTGTGGTCGTCGGCGTTGCGTTGGGCCCACCGTCAGTCCCTTATCCATTATGAAAGATCTTAAGACCATCATCCTGGCGGCAGGCAAGGGAACGCGGTTCAAGTCTGACCTGCCCAAGGTCCTGCATTGTGTCGCGGGGCGTCCCGCGATCGATCATGTCCTGGATGTGGCCAAGGCTTTGGGTTCTTTGAGAACGTATGTCGTGGTCGGTCACAAGGCCAATGAGGTGCGCAAGGTCATTGGTTCCCGCGCCGAGGTCGTGATCCAAAAGAGACTTTTGGGCACAGCGGATGCCGTGCGTTCGTGCGCGCCCCATTTCCGTCAGGCAAGAGGGACGGTCCTTGTCATGTGTGGGGACACCCCGCTTCTGGATAAGGCGGTCGTTCGTCGGCTCGTCCAGGCACATCACAAGGCTAAAGCGGCCTGCACGGTCTTGAGCGCGGTCCTTTCCGAACCTCATGGCTATGGCCGGATCATCCGGGATGCCTCGGGGAGTTTTGTTGCGATCCGCGAAGAGAAGGACGCTTCTCCGTCGGAAAAGATGGTCCGCGAGATCAATACCGGGGTCTATTGTTTTGATGCGGCGCTTCTTTTTTCTTCGATCAGCAAGATTAGGGTGAACCCGAAGAAGAAAGAGTTCTATCTCACGGACATCATCGAGCTGTTTTTGTCCCGGCATCGCACGGTGAGGGCGGTGGTGACAGAGGACTGGACCGCGAACATCGGGATCAATACGCGCGCGGACCTGGCGCTCTGCGAGCGGATCTGCCGTGAGCGGATCCTGAAAAAGCTGATGTCCTGTGGCGTGACGATCGTGGACCCGGCGACGACGTACGTGGAACAGGATGTCCGCATTGGACGGGACACGATCATTTATCCCTGCTCGTACATCCATCGCGATGTGCAGGTGGGAAAGGGATGCTCGATCGGACCTTTCGCACGGTTGCGGCCCGGGACCCGGTTGGGGGCGGGTGTTGCGGTCGGGAATTTTACAGAGGTTTCGCGTTCGACCCTGGGGCCGGGCGTGACGATGAAGCATTTCAGTTTCCTGGGCGACGCCCGGGTCGGGGCCGGGAGCAATATCGGCTGCGGAACGGTCACGGCCAATTACGACGGAAAGAACAAGAACAGGACGGTCATCGGGCCGAAGGCGTTCATCGGGTCTGATGCCGTGATCGTGGCCCCGGCCAGGATCGGGGCAGGTGCAGTTTTGGGAGCGGGGAGCGTCCTGACGGCGAACCGGTCCGTGCCTCCGGGAGGGGTCGCGGTCGGGGTGCCGGCCCGGACCATCAAAAGGGTGAAGAAAAATGGGTGAGATCTGCGTTATTTCGGGGAATGCGAACAGGGACCTGGCGGAGAAGATCGCCCGGTGCCTGGATATTCCGCTCGCCGATGTCCTCTGCGGACGTTTCAGCGAGGGAGAGATCCGCGTTCAGATCATTTCGAACGTTCGCGGGAAAGATGTCTTTATCGTCCAGCCCACCTGTTCGCCCACGAATGATAATCTCATGGAACTTCTGGTCCTCATCGATGCCGCCAAGCGCGCCTCGGCCGCCCGGATCACGGCCGTTCTGCCGTTCTACGGATACGCCCGGCAGGACCGCAAGGACCAGCCGCGCGTGCCGATCACGGCGAAACTTGTCGCCAATCTCATGACCGCAGCCGGTGTTGACCGGGTCCTGGCCATGGACCTTCACGCGAGTCAGATCCAGGGTTTCTTCGACATCCCCGTGGATCATCTTTATGCGATCAACACGCTTTGCGAATATTTTGAGAACATGGGCATGAAGAACCTTGTCGTGGTCTCTCCGGACATCGGCGGGATCCGCATGGCCCGTGCCTATGCCAAGAGGTTGGGGGCGGGGCTCGCCATCATCGACAAGCGCCGCATGTCGCCTGAAGAGACCGAGGTCATGAACATCCTCGGGAAGGTCAAGGGCAAGACCGCGATCCTTGTGGATGACATGATCGCGACCGGCGGTTCCATGATGGAGGCGATCAAGGCCATCAAGGAGATGGGGGTGGAGAAGGTCTACGCCGCGGTCAGTCACGGGGTCCTTTCGGGGAACGCGATCGAGAAGATCCAGGCGAATAAGGACCTGGAGGAGATCGTGATCACCGACAGCATCCCTCTCCCCAAGAGCAAAAAGATCTCGAGGATCAAGCAGCTGACGGTCGCTCCGCTTCTCGCGGAGGCGATCAAGCGCATTCATAATGAACAGTCGATCAGTTGTCTGTTCGACGTCAACCGGTAAGAGAAGGTGGTAGGAGCATATGGAACAGATCCAGTTAGAAGTTCAAACGCGTGGTAAGACGGGCACCGCAGGGGCTCGCGATGTCCGGGAGGGCGGATTCATTCCCGCCGTTGTCTACGGAGGCCAGGATCCGTCGGTGAGCGTGCAGGTCCTGCGCAAGGACCTGGAGCGCATCGTCCGGGCGCATGAGGGGGAGAGCGTGCTCTTCAACATCAGCGTCAAGGGGGGTGCCGAGGGCGGGACTTTTGTCGCGCTCCTCAAGGAGATCCAGTATCATCCCGTGAAGGACACCATTCAGCATGTGGATTTTCTCCGGGTCTCGATGGACGAGGAGATCGAGGTGCCGGTGCCGATCGCGATCAAGGGTGAGGCGGTCGGTCTCAAGAAACCGGGCGCTACCATGGAGATCGCCCTGCGTGAGATCCACGTCCTGTGTTTGCCGAAGGACATCCCGCAGCATATTGCTGTGGACGTCACGAACCTCGACCTGCATCATGCGATCCATGTCAAGGACCTGGTCCTTCCGGCGGGGGTCAAGACAGAGGCGGATCCCGACGCGGTCGTTGTGACCATTTCGTTCGCTGCCGCGGAAGAGGCGGCACCCGCCGCCGAGGGTGAGGCCAAGGCCGAGCCTGAGGTCATCAAGGAGAAGCCGAAGGACGAAAAAGCCGAAGGGGCGAAACCCGCGGCAGGGGCCAAGCCTGCGGCTGGTGCGAAGCCCGAGGGCGGAGCGAAGAAATAAGGTCTGCATTATCCGGGGAGAGGCAGATTGGCCGTTCAAAAGGTCATTGTGGGTCTCGGAAATCCGGGCGCGAGATATGCGAAGACCCGGCATAATGTCGGGTTCATGGTCGCGGATGCCCTTGCGGCCTCGTGGGGTGTTCGTTGGGAGCGCGCCTCGCGCCTTGAGGCCATGACCGCCGAGATGGTTGAAGGGGATGTGCGGTGTCTTCTCGTCAAGCCGCAGACCTTCATGAACCTTTCGGGGAATACGCTGGGAAAGTTGGTCAGGACATCGAGTGTGGAGCCGTCCTCGATCTTGACGGTTTGCGATGATATCCATCTCGACGTGGGTCAGGTCCGGTTCCGGCCGGAAGGGTCCGCGGGCGGGCATAACGGATTGAGATCGATCATCGAAAGTCTGGGGACCTCGGCGTTCCCGAGGGTCCGGATCGGGGTCGGAGAGCCCCCCGTTCCCGACGTCCAGGCGGATTATGTGTTGTCCGCTTTTGCGCGGGAAGAGGCCGGGGCGGTCTCGGACGCGATCGATCGTGCGGCAGAGTGTTGTCGGATGTGGCTGCAGGGAGAGGAATCCCGCGCCATGACGGTGTTCAATCAAAGAAAGGGAAAAAAGGGACATGAGTAAATACGAGGTGATCTTCATCGTGGATGCCCGCTCTTCCGACGGGGAGAAGGCCGAAGTGGCCAAGCAGGTGACAGACCTGACCGCGAAGGTGGGAGGACAGGTGCTCGCGTGCGATATCTGGATCGACCGTCAGCGCATGGCATTCCCCCTCAAGAAGGCATGGGAGGGCACCTATTACAAGATGGATGCCGAGATCCCTGAGCTTGAGGTGGCCCGGTTCCGTAAGGAGCTTTTGATCAATGAGCGGATCCTGCGGTTTCTGATCGTGGCGGTCCAGCCGGAGAAGGCCGCGGCTTAAGGCGTCGGACGAGAGGATATTTTTCAGGGAGGGGACCATGGCGAGTCTGAACAAGGTGCTGTTGATCGGGAACCTGACCAAGGACCCGGAGCTGCGTTATACGCCGAACGGGACGGCGGTCGCCAACTTTCGCCTGGCCGTGAATCGCAAGTTCAAGGACAGGTCCGGAGAACTTAAGGAAGACACGTGTTTTGTCACCGTGACCGCCTGGGACAAGCAGGCCGAGGCCTGCAACCAGTACCTGCATAAAGGGCGCCCGGTTTTTGTCGAGGGGATGCTCCAGTCCCGATCCTGGGAGACCCCGGACGGGCAGAAGCGCAGCGTTATTGATGTCCGGGCCGAGCGGATCCAGTTCCTGGGACAGGGGCAGGGCCAGGGACGTCCGGGCGGGGCTCCCGGCGCGGATGAAGGGGGAGGCGATCAGCCGGTCGAGGCGCAGGCCGCCGAGACGGTACGCCCTGAAGATATCAGTTGGGAAGAGTAAAACATCGGACGCGGAAGTTCGCGTCCTTAAGATGATCTTCAAAGGAGGATCCATTGGAAAGAACAGGCGGTCGTTTTTCGAAAGAGAAGGCAAAGAAAGGCAAGAAGGGGATGAGACCCCGTCGGGCTCCGCGCATCGTCCGCGCGGCGGTCGAGTTGCCGGATGTGATCGATTACAAGGATATCGTGACGCTCAAGAAGTGCCTGAGCGATCGCGGCAAGATGCTTCCCCGTCGTCTGACAGGGGTGAGCGCCAAGCAGCAGCGAAAGATCGCTGAGGCTGTCAAGAGGGCCCGTTATCTGGGGCTGTTACCGTCTGGCTCTGCAAAAAGGAAGTAAACGATGGAAGTCATACTCTCTCAGGATGTGAACGATCTCGGGCATACCGGCGATATCGTCAAGGTCAAGGACGGATTCGCGCGGAATTATCTGATCCCCCGTCAGCTGGCCATGGCCGCCACGGATGCCAACAAGAAAAGGATCGAGGCCCTCAAGGCAAAGCGTGCGGCCGCCGAGGCCGAGAAGCGCGCGGCCGCCGAGGCCATCGCCGAGAAACTGGCCAAGGTCTCCTGCACGGTAACCGTCGAGGTGAACGATCAGGAGAAGCTTTACGGTGCGGTCTCCGAGAGCGAGATCCTCAAGGCCCTCGAGCTGGAAGGCCATCATTTCGAGCGGAAGGACCTGGTTCTCGAGAAGCCGATCGAGGAGCTCGGGATCTTTGATGTCGGCATTCAACTTCACCCGGACGTCGTCGGAAAGTTCCGGTTATGGGTCACGAAGAAATAAGAGTCCCGCCCCAGAACCTTGAGGCGGAGAGGGCGGTCCTGGGCGCCATGCTCATCGATGATGAGGCCATCGGCATCGTCATCGAACGCCTGGACGCGTCTTATTTCTATGATCCGGTCCATCAGAAGATCTACCAGTCCATTGTCGGCCTCTATTCCAGCAACAAGAATGTCGATCTGGTGACGCTCACCGACCATCTCCGCTCTGAGGGGGGGATGGATGCGGTGGGCGGCGCCGCCTATCTGGCCCGGATCGCGGACCAGGTCCCGACCTCGGCGAACGTCCTGCATTACGCGGATATCGTCAAGGAGAAGGGGATCAAGCGCCGTCTCATCCGGACCGCGACGGATATCGCCTCCAAAAGCTATGACGTCCAGTCCGATGTCGACGAGCTCGTCGATGAGGCCGAACGCCTCATTTTCGAGATCGCGACCTCCCGCCAGAAACAGGAGGCCGTGCCCGTCAAGAAGATCGTCAAGGACACCATCGACAAGATCGACCTTCTCTATCAACGCAAGGACACGGTCACCGGGGTCCCGACAGGGTTCTATGAATTCGACAAAATGACATCGGGGCTCCAGAATTCGGATCTCATCATCGTGGCCGCTCGTCCGTCGATGGGAAAGAGCGCCTTGGCCGCCTCCATCGCCGAGCATGCCTCGATCGAACGGGGGATGGGAGTGGCGTTCTTCAGTCTCGAGATGTCCAAGGAACAGGTCGTCATGAGGATGCTCTGCAGTCAGGCCCGGGTCGACGCCTCCAAGGTCCGCACCGGGATGCTGGCGGCGCCTGACTGGCCCTTGCTCACCCGTGCTGCGGACAAATTGTCGAAGATCAAATTCTTCGTGGACGACACGCCGGCCATTTCCCCCCTGGAGCTTCGGGCAAAGGCCCGGCGGCTCAAGGCCTCCGAGGATATCCGGCTGATCGTCGTGGATTATCTCCAGCTGATGCGCGGAAGTGTTCGCAGTGAGAACCGCCAGCAGGAGATCTCCGAGATCTCCCGCTCCCTCAAGGCCCTGGCGCGGGAGTTGAGCGTTCCTATTGTGGCCCTCAGCCAGTTGTCCCGCGCCGTCGAGAGCCGGACGGACCGCAGGCCCCAGCTTTCGGACCTGCGCGAGTCCGGGGCCATTGAGCAGGATGCGGATGTGGTGATCCTTCTCATGCGCGAGGAATACTATGAGCCCAAACCCGAAAACCTTGGAATCGCGGAGCTCATCGTCGCCAAACAGCGCAACGGCCCGACAGGTACGGTCAAGCTCCGCTTCTTCAAGGAGTTCGTGCGTTTCGAGAATCTGGACCTTGTTCATCAGGAAACTGCGGCGGAGTGATCAGGAAACCGGGTTTATCTTTTGACAGCCCTCTACCACGAAAGTATAATCAGCCCATGAAAAAAACAACCTTACTTCCCCTCCTCGTCGTTTTTTATTTGTTTCTCCTTGGTTTTCAACCTGTTGTACGGGCCCAGGACTCCGGAGATGCGCCAGCCGTTGAGGCCGTGGCCTCCGAGACGGGGGGGCGGACCGTCCGCTCTATTGATATCCAGGGCAACAAGAGCATCGGGGTTGCCACGATCCTGTCCAAGATCAAGACACGGGTCGGTCAGGAGTATCGCCAGAATGTTATTTCGGATGATCTCAAGCGGCTTTACAACACGGGATATTTCGCGGATGTCCGGGTCGACCGGGAGGAGACGCCGGAAGGGGTCAAGGTCATCATCCTTTTGGAGGAGAAGCCGATCATCGACGAGATCACGTTCTCGAAGCTGCGGCATATCAGTAAGCGGGTGATCCTGTCCAAGATCACGACCCAGGCCGGGAAATTCCTGGACCGCAAGACCGTCAATGAGGACATCAATACCATCAAGGAGATGTATCAGAAGAAGGGGCTCACCCAGGTCGAGGTGGACGTGGAGAGCTTTGTGGACCCCGCGACGAATAAGGCGAGCCTTCATTTTATTATTCGGGAAGGACAGCGGGTCCGCATCAAGAGGATCCGGATCCTGGGAAATGTGGCGTACCGCGACGCCAAGGTCATTCGGGCCATGAAATCCCGCTCCGCCTGGCTGTTCAACGGCGGGTATCTGAAAGAGGATGTCCTCACCGAGGATATGGACCGCGTCCAGTCCTTCTATGAGAAGAACGGTTATCTCGATGCCCGGGCCTCCTATCAGGTCGACAAGCTCCGCGGAGGGCTGGTGAACGTGGATGTTTCGATGGAGGAGGGGCGCCGTTACTATGTCGGGGATATCCGTATCGACGGGAACGCCGTTCTTTCCGATGCGGAGATCTTCGGGGCGATGAATGATATCAAAAGCGGCAAGATCTTCTCCAAGCAAAGACTGGCCGCCGATATCGTCAACGTCAAGTCCTTGTATTTTGACAAGGGATATCTTTTTGCCCGTCTCGAGGACACGACCTCCCTGAATCCGCAGACAGGCCGGGTGGATGTGGCCTTTGATGTCGAGGAAGGCGGGATCGCTTACATTAATAAGGTGAAGATCCAGGGGAACACCCAGACCCGCGATATCGTTGTCCGGCGGGAGATCCGGATGTATCCCGGGGAGCAGTTCGACGGGGTGAAGCTGCGCCGCAGCAAGGAGCGTCTCAACAATCTGGGCTATTTTGAAGAGGTGGCCTTTGATATCGAGGACACATCCGATCCCCAGCAGAAGGACCTGATCGTCGATGTGAAGGAGGCCAAGACCGGCTCCTTCAGTTTCGGCGGCGGCTACAGCACGATCGATTCCTTCATCGGATTCGTGGAGCTGGAACAGCGCAATTTCGATTTTACCAACTGGCCGACATTTACCGGCGGTGGTCAGCGCGTGAGCATGCGGGCCGAGGGGGGCTCCAGCCGCAGCAGCCTGCTTTTGTCCTTTACGGAGCCCTGGGTCTTCGATCATCCTGTCTCCGCAGGGTTCGATCTCTATCATACCCAGTATGAGAGGGAAGAGGATACGGGGTATGCGTATGATCAGAAGCGGACCGGGCTCAAACTGCGCCTGGGCAAGGAGCTCAACGAGTATCTGTCCGTCGGGACTTACTATCGGATCGAGAACACGGACATCAGCAATTTCGAGGATAATGTCTCGGCGGATCTCTTGAGCGAGAAGGGAAAGAGCACGGTCAGTTCGACGGGGGTCTCTGTCACGAAGGACAAGCGGGACAGCACGATTTCGCCCACCAAGGGGTGGATGTTGAACGGATCTGTGGATCTGGCGGGAGGACCTTTGGCCGGGGATAAGGATTTCTATCGTCTGGAGAGCAGCGGATCCTACTATGTGCCGTTCCGTTACAGTTCGGTCCTGACGATGAGCGCCCGCCTCGGGATGGTGTCCGAGTATGGCAGCACCAACAAGGTCCCGATCTTTGAGCGGTATTTTACCGGAGGCGGACGCTCGATCCGTGGATATGACGAACGGGCCGTGGGGCCGTATGATTCCGCCACGAAGGATCCGATCGGAGGCGAGGGCCTTTTTGTGGGCAGCGTTGAGTACACGATCCCGCTCATCGATGTCGTCAAGTTCGCGACCTTCTTTGACACGGGGCATGTGACCGCGGATTTTGGCGATGTCCTCAGCGAGAAGCTTTATTCGGGCTACGGGATCGGGCTGCGCATCAAGACCCCCATCGGGCCCATGAGCCTCGATTACGGGATCCCGCTCGACAAGGAGCCCGGAGAGACGTCGAAGAAGAGCGGAAAGTTCTATTTCAGTGTGAGCCGGGGTTTCTAAGAAGCCCTTCAATCTAAGGAGGTCAGGTATGAAGTGGGTCAAGTTGTTCGTGTTGGGTCTGATGTGCTTGGTGCCTTTTGCGTCCCGGGCTGTGGCCCAGGACCTGAAGATCGCCTATGTCGATATCGCCCGTCTTTTTGATGAGTATGAAAAGACGAAGGATTATGAAAAGGTCCTTGAGGAGGAGAACACCAAGTTCCAGGACGAGCGCAACCAGAAGATCGACAAGATCCGGGACCTGCAGAGCAAGCTCGGCGTCGTCAAGGAGGCCGATAAGGCCAAGACCGAGGAAGAGATCGAGGCGATGAAGAACGAGATCCTCGAGTTCGACCGTGTCAAGAGAACGGACCTCACCAAGGCGCGCGATGAGAAGGTGCGGGAGATCCTTCTGGAGATCGAGAAGACCGTTTCAGATCATGCCAAGAAAGAGGGCCTGACCTTTGTCCTGAATGACCGGACCATGATCTATGGCGCTGAGAATCTGAATATCACGGAGCCGATCCTTAGCACGCTGAACGACAGTTATAAAAAGCAATCCAAGAAGTGACGGTCCGCCCGTATGCGTAAGACCCTTTCCGAGATTTCCAATTTCCTCGGGGGGCGGGTCGTGGGCGACAGGGACATTGTGATCACCGGGGTTTCCGGTCTCAAGGAGGCCGGACCCGGGGATCTGACCTTCCTGGCCAATCCCAAATACCTGCCCCTTTTAAAGACGACCAAGGCCTCGGCTGTTATCGTCGCGGAGGATGTGTCTGCAGAAGGGCCTGCGCTTATTCGGGTCGCGAACCCCTCTCTCGCGTTCACGCGCGTGGTCGCTCTGATCAAGGAGTCGCTGACGCCGCGGATCCGGGGCGTGCATCCGACCGCGGTCATTTCTCCCGATGCCGTCTTGGCAGAGAACGTCGGAGTGGGACCCCATGTCGTGATCGAGCCGGGTGTCCGGATCGGTCGGGGGACGATGATCGGGGCCGGGAGTTATGTCGGAGAAAAGGCTGTGGTGGGGGAGGAGACCCTGATCTATCCCAACGTGACGTTGCGGGAGGATGTCTCCGTCGGGAGCCGTGTGATCATCCACAGCGGGAGCGTGATCGGCTGTGACGGGTTCGGCTATCTGACCGTGGAAGAGAAGCATATGAAGATCCCCCAGATGGGGACGGTCGTGATCGAGGACGATGTCGAGATCGGGGCCTGTGTCACGATCGACCGGGCGCGTTTCGACCGGACCGTGATCGGGAAAGGGACCAAGGTCGACAATCTGGTCCAGATCGCGCATAATGTCAGGACCGGCGAGAACTGCATTATTGTGTCCCAGGTCGGGATCGCCGGGAGCACCACTCTCGGAAAGAACGTGATCCTCGCCGGGCAGGTGGGAGTGGCGGGGCACCTCCATGTCGGGGACGGTGCCGTCGTGATGGCCCAGTCGGGGATCTCGAAGGATGTGGCAGCCAAGGCCGTGATGTTCGGAAGCCCTGCCGATGAGCATCGGCAGGCGGCACGGACCCTGGGGCATGTGGGGCGCTTGTCCCACTATGTGGAAAGGATCAAGGCTCTCGAGGAGAAGATCGCTTCTCTGGAGGAATCATTGAAGAAGAGGATGGACACGTGAAACAAAGGACTATTTCCAAAGAATGTGTGATCACCGGTGTGGGGCTCCATCTGGGGAAGCCCGCGACGGTTGTGATCAAGCCCGCTGTAGCCAATAGCGGCATTGTTTTTGTTCGTACGGACCTTGCGGGATCGCCTTCCATGAGGCTCGGGACCCTTGATGTGGTCACCGGCGGAGAGAAGGGGCGATATTCCGCGATCAAAAAGGGTGAGGCGGTTGTTTATACCGTTGAGCATCTTTTGGCCGCCTTGTCGGGGCTCGGTATCGATAATGCGACCATTGCGATCAGCGGGGATGAAGCCCCGGGCGTCGACGGAAGTTCGGCGGTCTATGTGAAGGCGCTCCGCGAGGCGGGCGTGGTGGACCTCGACGCTGAACAGGAAGTCCTGGAGGTCAGGGAGCCGATCATGGTCTCCCGCAACGGGGCCTCGGTGATGGTCGTTCCGGCCGATGAATGGAAGGTTTCCTATTCTCTGGAGTATCCTCATCCGCTTTTGAAACAAGTCGCGACGTTCTCCATCACGCCCGATATCTTTGAGAAGGACATCGCCCCGGCCCGCACCTTTTGTCTTCTGGAGGAGGCCGAGGCCGTGAAGGCGCAAGGGCTCGGACAGGGTGCGAACAATGCGAACACATTGGTTTTTGGACCGAAGGGGCCTTTGGATAATACCCTTCGTTTTCCGGACGAGCCGGCCCGCCACAAGATCCTGGACTGCGTCGGAGATTTCTACCTTCTGGGAAAGCAGGTCAAGGGGCATGTGATCGCCTTCAAGAGCGGGCATACCCTCAATCGCGAGCTTTTGAAAAAGATCCTTCAGCAGAAAGAAAAATACGAATCCCGTCGGGCGCTGTCCACGCCGCCTCAGGGGAATGCGAGTGCGATGGATGTCCGGGCGATCATGAACGTGATCCCTCACCGTTATCCGTTCCTTCTGGTCGACAGGATCCTGGAGATCGAGCCGGGGAAGAGGGCTGTTGCCGTTAAAAATGTCACGATGAACGAGGCGTTCTTTCAGGGACATTTCCCGGTCAGGCCCGTCATGCCCGGGGTCCTGATGATCGAGGCCATGGCCCAGGTCCTGGGGGTGGTCGCGCTCAGCAACGGCGATGCGAAGGGGAAGCTGGCCTTCTTCATGGCCGTTGATAATGTCAAGTTCCGCAAGATCGTGGAGCCCGGCGATCAGCTGGTGATGGAGGTCGAGATCGTCAAGGCGCGTTCTCGGATCGCCAACGGCCGCGGGGTTTGTAAAGTGGATGGGCAGGTCGTTTGCGAAGCGGACATGGGATTCGCCTTTGGAGAGTGAGAGAAATATGGCACATGTGATCCATCCGACAGCGGTGATTGGGCCTGACGTGAAGCTCGCAGACAACGTCAGGATCGGCCCGTATGTTGTTATCGACGGGGACGTGACGATCGGCAGCGGCACAGAGATCGGGGCGCATACGACGATCTCGGGGTGGACCCGGATCGGCGAGGGGAACCGGATCTTTCCCCATGCCTCCATCGGTCAGGACCCCCAGGATAAAAAGCACAAGCGCGACGACAAGACCTGGCTTGAGATCGGCAGCAACAATGTCTTTCGCGAGTTTACGACAGCCAATCGCGGCACGATCGACGGAGGGGGGGTCACCCGGATAGGAAACGGGAACCTTTTCATGGCCTACTCTCATGCCGCGCACGACTGTCAGGTAGGGGACGGGTGCGTCCTGGCCAACTCCGTGGCCTTGGCTGGCCATGTCCATGTCGAGGATCGGGCGATCGTCGGAGGATTGGTGGGGGTCCATCAATTCGTCCGTATCGGCACCATGTCCATGATCGGTGGCTGCACCAAGGTCTCTCAGGACATCCCGCCCTTCGCGATGTCCGTAGGGATCCCAGCGCTGGTTTACGGACTCAATATTGTAGGACTCCGCCGGTCCCAGATGCCGACAGAATCGATCAAGGCCCTTAAAGAGGCTTTCCGTGTGCTTTTCTTTTCCGGTCTGTCCCGCTCCTCCGCGCTTGAACGTGTGGAGAGAGAGGTCCCGCAGGGCCCTGATGTCCGGAGACTGGTCGAGTTTGTCCGCAGCTCCGAGCGCGGCGTGACGGCCGGATCCACCAGCGTGGCCGCTGAAGAATGATCCCCGACGGGAGGAAGGCGATGGTCATAGGGCTTCTGGCCGGGAACGGACAGTTCCCCTTTCTTTTTGCTCGTGCCGCACGTCTCAAGGGCGTACGGGTCGTGGTCGCTGCTGTCCGGGGGGACACCTCTCCTCTGATCCATTTCTTTGTTGATGAGGTCCGCTGGTTCTCTGTGGGAGAACTGGGCCGGTTCTTTTCCTTTTGTCGTGAGCGGGGGGTCACCCATGTCCTCATGGCCGGGCAGATCGCGCCCGCGAGGTTGTTTGATAAGAACGTGTCCTGGGATGGGGAGATCCGGGATATCTTTAAGGCCCTGTCCGACCGCCGCTGCGATACCATCTACGGGGCCCTGGCCGATCGCCTGAAGAGGGAAGGACTGGAACTTCTGGATTCCACATTCCTCCTCCAGGACCATCTCGCCCCTAGGGGAACGCTTACCCGTCGGGCTCCGACACTTGATGAGTTGGCGGATATTGAATTCGGAGTCGGGATCGCCAAGCATCTCGGCGAGATCGATGCGGGGCAGACGGTCGTGGTCAAGGGCAAGGCGGTCGTGGCGCTCGAGGCCCTCGAAGGGACGGATGCCTGTATCCGCCGGGGAGGGAGGATCGCCCGCACTGGGGCCGTGGTCGTCAAGACCTCCAAGCCCCGTCAGGATTCCCGTTTTGATGTGCCGGTGATCGGTCCGCGCACGATCGAGACCATGCGGTCTTGCCGGGCTGTTTGTCTTGCGATCGAGGCCGGAAAGACCCTCATCATTGACAGGGACAGGACCGTGGCCCTTGCGGATAAGGCCGGGATCTGTATCGTTTCCGCCGGGGCATAAGGTTGAGGAAGATGTTCTTTAGAGAAGGAGAAGATCGTGGAGATCGATGATATCAAAAAGATCCGAATGGAGAAGCGTGACGGCCTGAAGGCCAGGGGCTTTGAGCCTTACGGCGGACGGTTCGTGGGGCTGGAGCCGGTGAGTGCGATCCTCGAGGGGTTCGCGGAGGAGAAGGCGGTCCGTGCGGCCGGGAGGCTCATGTCGCTGCGTGATCATGGGAAAGTCTTCTTCTCGGATCTTATGGACCGCACCGGACGTCTGCAGCTGTTCTTCAAGGAGGCCGTCCTGGGGGAGGCCTGGTCCGCCTTCAAGCTTCTCGACATCGGAGATATCATAGGGGTCGAGGGGAAGCTTTTTACGACGAGAACAGGACAGAAGAGCCTGCGCGTCGAGAAATTCACGGTGTTGTCCAAATCCCTCATGTGCCTGCCCGAAAAATGGCACGGTCTTAAGGATGTGGACATCCGCTACCGCCAGCGGTATGTGGACATGATTGCCAACCCCGAGGTTCGCGAGGTCTTTATCAAGAGAAGCCGGATCGTATCCATGATCCGCCACTATCTCGACACCCGCGGTTTCCTCGAGGTCGAGACGCCCATGCTTCAGACCATGGCAGGGGGCGCTCGCGGGCGTCCGTTCCAGTCGCAGCACAACGCCTATGACATGGATGTCTTTCTTCGGATCGCCCCCGAACTCTACCTCAAGCGCCTTCTCGTCGGAGGAATGGAACGGGTCTACGAGATCAACCGCAATTTCCGCAACGAAGGGGTCTCCACACGCCACAACCCCGAGTTCACGATGCTCGAGCTCTATCAGGCGTATGGCGACATGCAGGACATGATGGACATCGCGGAGGGTCTCATCAGCGGTCTCGCCAAGGAGATCACCGGGTCCTACAAGGTCGCCTATCAGGGCAAGACGATCGATTTTACGCCCCCCTGGAAACGGGTGAGCTTTGCGGGTCTTGTGAAGGAGAAGTTCGATATCGATCCGACGGATACGGCCGAGACGATGCTCGAAAAGGTCAAGGCGCTCCGGCCCGGGAACTACAAGGTCGACAAGCTCACCAAGTCCGCGATCATGAAGATCGTCGAGGAGATCCTCGATGAGGATGCGACGATCGATCCGGTCTTTTTTACGGATTATTTCACGTTCTTGTGTCCGCTGGCCAAGACCGATCCCGCGAACCCGGCGTTGTCCAAGCGTTTCGAGTTCTTTATTGCCGGGATGGAGGTGGGGAACGCCTATTCGGAGCTCAATGACCCCGTGGAGCAGAAAGAGCGTCTGATCGAGGACCTTCAGGATGATACGGAGACGGGATTGCGCTGTATCGACGAGGACTTTGTCCGGGCTCTCGAGTACGGGATGCCGCCAGCCGGAGGGCTTGGGATCGGCATCGACCGCCTCGTGATGCTCCTGACCGATGCGGCCTCGATCCGGGATGTGATCCTGTTCCCGCTCATGAAACCGTTGGACTGAAAAAGGCACTAGGCACTAGGCGCCAGGCACGGGATCTCTTTGTGACCTTGTGACATGTGCCGTGTGACATCTGACGTGCATTACGCCCTCTGGCTCAGCTCCCGATTCTTCCTCGCCCGCAAGGATAAATTCCTTGCCCTCATTAATGCTGTTTCCATTTTTGGTATCGCCATCGGTGTCATGGCCTTGATCGTTGTGATCGGTGTCATGACCGGTTTTGACAGGGACCTCAAGGACAAGATCATCGGCACCAGCGCCCATGTCCTCATCGATCGTGAGGCGGGCGTGAAGTCGTTTCAGAGCGTCCAGGAGGAGGTGCTTTCGGTCCCGGGTGTTGCGGCCGTGGCCCCGTATGTGATGGGGAATGTCTTTCTGGAACACGGCAGCCGCGCCTACGGCCTGGTGCTCCGCGGCATTGATCCGGCCAGAGAGGCGACCGTGACCCGGATCAACGAGTACCTTGTCGACGGAGGGAGGATCGCGGACCTCAAGGCTGACGAGGTCATCATCGGGAAGGAATTGGCGCGTTATTACGGTCTCCGGGTGGGGGACACGATCGCGCTTTTGTCGCCTGTGTCGGGCGTTGCGGGGGAGGGATGGCGGTATCGCCTCAAAGTAGGCGCGATCTTTTATTCAAAGATGTATGACTACGACCGGAACCTGATCCTGGCCCACTATCAGAAGGCGCAGGAGATCTTTGATCTCGCGCCGGACCTGGTCTCCGGGCTTTCGGTCAAGCTGGTCAATATCGATGAGGCTCCGCGTCTCAAGGAGGCGTTGCTCAAGGGGCTGGGATTCCGGTATCAGGTCCGGACGTGGATCGAGCAGAACGAGAATTTCTTTGCAGCCCTGAATCTTGAGAAATTCGCGATGTTCGTGATCCTCACCCTCATCGTCCTGGTGGCCTCCTTCAATGTGGCCAGTACGCTGATCGTGACCGTGACCTCCAAGACCAAGGACATCGGGGTCCTGAAGTCGATCGGTGTCCCGGCCCGGGCGATCCGTCAGGTCTTCACGCTCTATGGCATGGCCCTGGGGATGGTGGGAACGAGCCTGGGCCTCGCCGGAGGAGTGGGGCTGAGCTATCTTCTGCGCGAGACCGAGATCATCAAGCTCCCGAAGGAGATTTACTATCTGGATCATCTTCCGGTCCTGGTGCAGCTGGGCGATGTCCTGGTGATCGTCGCGAGCGCGCTTGTGATCACTTATGTGGCGACGCTCTATCCTGCGGCCAAGGCGGCAGCCCTGGAACCTGTTGAAGCATTGAGGTATCAGTAACCATGCTGAAGGCGGAAAACATCTTCAAGGCCTACACCGATACCCAGAAACGGGTGGAGGTCCTGCGCGGGATCAGTCTCGAGGCCAGTCCCGGGGAGACCGTGGGCCTTGTCGGCCCGTCGGGTGCAGGGAAGTCGACGCTCCTGCATGTCCTGGGGGGGCTGGATGAGCCGGACCAGGGAAGGGTCCTCATCGGAATGGAAGACATCTATCGTCTCAAGGATGGACCCCGTGCGCGTTTGAGGAACCAGGCTGTCGGATTTGTTTTTCAGTTCTACCACCTCCTGCCGGAGCTCACGGCTCTCGAGAACGTTCTTCTTCCGCTGATGGTCTGGGAGGGGAGGCTTCGTGATCCCCGGGCCATGCGGTCTCGTGCCGCTGAAATCCTGGACCAGGTCGGTCTGGGGCATCGCCTGGGTCACAAGCCCCGGCAACTTTCCGGCGGGGAACAGCAGAGGGTCGCCATCGCCCGTTCCGTCATCAACCGGCCCCGGATCCTTCTGTGCGATGAACCGACCGGCAATCTCGACTCCAAGACGGGGGCAGGCGTTATTGACCTTCTGGTCTCCCTCGCCCGACAGAATTCCTCGCTTCTCATCCTCGTCACGCATGACCGATCCCTCGCCCAGCGCTGTCAAAAAGTGGTCCAGATCCGTGATGGCGTTCTTGCGTAAATCCGGTGGCTTTGATAACTTATTTAAGTATAATGACTAGGCATATCAATTTTTATATGGGGAGTCGTTATGAAAATCTATCTGAACGGCAAGATCGTCCCTAAAGAACAGGCCAAACTGTCCGTGTTCGATCATGGACTTTTGTACGGGGACGGGGGTTTTGAAGGGATCCGTGCGTATGATGGGGTTGTGTTCAAGCTTCAGGAGCATATCGATCGTCTCTATGAAACATGTCATACCCTGTTGATCGATATAGGGATGAGCAAAAAAGAGATGATCAAGGCGGTTGTCCAGACCCTCAAGGCCAATAACCTCAAGAGCGGTTATATTCGCCTGGTGGTCACCCGGGGAGAGGGGGACCTCGGTCTGATCCCCGTAAGTGCAAGGGGCGTGCCAATATCTTCATCATTGCGGACAAGATCGTCCTTTATCCCGAGGAATTCTACAAGAACGGCCTTGCGATCGTGACGGTCCCGACCGTCAGGAACCACCCGGAGGCGATCAATCCGCAGCTGAAGTCCTTGAATTATCTCAACAATATCCTGGCAAAGATCGAGGCCAATAATGCCGGGGTGCCGGAGGCCATCTTGCTCGACGGGAGTGGATATGTGGCCGAATGCACCGGGGACAATATCTTCATGATCAAGGGGAGCGAGATGAAGACGCCCGTGGCCGGCCGTCTGCGCGGGGTCACACGTGACTGTGTCATGGCCATCGCTGAGAAGAAGTGCGGCCTTGCTGTCAGTCAAACCCTGATCACGAGGCATGAATTTTATAACGCGGATGAGGTCTTCCTGACGGGGACCGCAGCTGAGTTGGTCCCGGTGGTCAAGATCGATGGCCGCGTGATCGGGACGGGAAAGCCGGGACCCAAGACGCTCAAGCTCCTCAAATTGTTCCAGGGCGCGACCCGCAAGGACGGGGTCCGGTTCTGAGAAGGGGTTCCCGATGAAGTGCCATAACTGCAACAAGAAAGCCACCGTCCATCTGACCGAGATCGTTGACGGGAAGGTGATGGAGATGCACCTGTGCGAGGAGTGTGCGCGCGCCCAGAGCCAGCATATGGAGCAGCAGTTCGGGCTCGCGGACCTTCTGGCGGGGCTCACGGACTTCGGCAAGCAGATCCCTGCGACCGCGAAGGAAGAGCTGAAGTGTCCGACCTGCGGTCTTACGT